>JAFOFM010000121.1 GCA_017387265.1 Peptococcaceae bacterium
GAAGGAGTGCTGTATATTTTGAAAACATTTGAGGAGCAGAAAGCTCTGGCTGCCCGGGTAAATTTGATGGACGACCAGTTTTTTCACAAAGTGGCTGAAGATTTAGAGGTGTGTGAAGAACTGCTTCAAATACTGCTGAATCAGCCGGATTTAAAAGTGGTGGAAAACCAGACACAGCGTTATCTGCGTAATTTAGGTGCCCGTTCCGTGATTCTGGATGTATTATGCCAGGATAAAACCGGTGCATACTTTAACATCGAAGTGCAGAAGCATGATAAACATTCTGCCGAACTCCGGCCGGACGAATACCAGAAACGGGTACGCTGCAATCTGGCTAATATTGATACGGTTTTTACAGAAAAAGGTGTAGAATTTCGTAATCTGCCGGATATCTACGCAATATTTTTATCAGAGCATGATCCGTTTGAACAAAGCTGCACCACGTATCATATTCACCGGGCTATTACCGAAACCGGCACGCACGTGCAAAACGGAATTCATGAGATTTATGTCAATGCGGAAGCCAATGATGGCTCACTTCACGCAGAGCTGATGAACTATATGGTAGACAGTAATGGATATCATCCTTTATTCAAAAAATTATCGCAAAAGGTACAGTATTTTAAAGAATCACAAAAAGGAGTGAACGAAATGGGAAATGTATTTGATGAATATGCCGAAAAACGCGCTAACGATGAACGTAAAATCTTTGCAGCAAAACTGTTAGAGGATGCTACTTTTGCAGTAAGTAAAATTGCGGAATTAACCGGCTTATCGGAACAGGAAGTAGAAAATTTAAAGCAGACCATTGCGTAAGTATATTAAAATCAAACACACAAAAACGCCTCCGGGAGATCATCCGCGGAGGCGTTTATTTATGTGATTATTCGTTTTCAAATAACGGGGTGCTGAAGTAGCGTTCGGCAGTATCGGATAAAATAGTAACAACGGTTTTGCCTTTGCCCAGTTTTTTTGCCAGTTTACGGGCTGCGGCTACATGGGTGCCGCTGGAAATCCCGCACATCAGGCCTTCTAAGCGTGCCAGCTCTTTGGATGTTGCAATGGCTTCTTCGTCGGTTACGATATAAATGTCATCATAAATGTTCTGGTTTAAGATTTCCGGAATTACACCGTCACCAATGCCCATCTGCATATGGGTGCCGATTGGGTGCCCGGATAACAGCGCTGCATTTTCCGGCTCTACCGCCCAGATTTCCATATCCGGGTTATGCGCTTTTAATACTTCACCAACACCGGTAAGGGTACCGCCGGTACCAATCCCGCAGCAGAAACCGTGAATCGGCCCGTTTACCTGTTCGATAATTTCTGCGGCTGTGCCGTTTCGGTGTGCATCGGAGTTGGCAGGGTTTTCAAACTGCTGCGGTACAAATACGTTCGGGTTTTCTGCCGCCATGCGCAGAGCGGTCTGCATACATTCGTCAATGCATGCGCCAATATCGCCTGCGTCGTGCACCAGTACAGCCTCTGCCCCGTAATGGCGAATCAGCTTGCGGCGTTCTTCGCTTACGGAGTCCGGCATAATCAGCACGGCTTTGTAGCCTTTTACTGCAGCCACTAATGCAAGGCCAATGCCCTGATTGCCGCTGGTTGGCTCCACAATAATGCTGTCTTTATGCAGCAGCCCCTGTTCTTCTGCTTTTGTAATCATATTAAACGCGGTTCTTGTTTTAATGGAGCCGCCTACATTTACGGCTTCAAATTTTACCAGAATATCCGCGCTGTCTTCATCTGTCATACGATTTAACCGAATCATCGGTGTGTGCCCTAATGCTTCCAGCACATTTTGATAAACCATTCGTATATCCTCTTCTCTTTCCTGTTTTGCTAATAAATCTCATGCAATCTATTATAGCTTACTTCTAGGAATTCCTCAACAGGAATCTCCAGGGTTTATATAGTTCTTTTCTCTGTTTTACAGGCTTGCTAACAGTGCATCTACCTGACGCAGGGTTTCTTCCATAGTGCCGTTATTATCAATTACGGCATCGGCCTGTTTTACGCGCTCGCTGTCGCTCATCTGGGATGCAATGCGGTTATTTGCCTGCCGGAACCCGTAGCCGTTGCGGTTAATTAACCGTTCCAGCTGTGTTTCCGGTTTTAAGGACACAACCCATACTTCATCTACCAGATTGCGATACTGCGCATCTTCTAACAGCAGCGCCGCATCTAAAAAAATAACGGAAGCGGAAGTATTCAGCTCTTTTTTGAGTTCTGCTAAAATAAGCGGACCGGTAATGCTGTTCAGTTTTTTTAAGGCCTCCGGCTCCGCAAATACTTTTTTGCCCAGCATTTCGCGGTTTAAGGCGCCATCAGGGCGAATATAAATCGTGCCGAAGGTTTCCCGAATCTGTGCAAGGCCAACACTCCCCGGCTCTACCACTTTCCGTGCAATCTGATCTGCATCAATAACGGGAAATCCTTTTTTGCGAATATAACTGCTTACTGTCGATTTTCCGCAGGCAATCCCGCCTGTTAAGCCAATAATCTTTGCCATGTGTTCCCCTTCCTGTTCTGTATATTCAATCATTTATGAATGTATCTGTTATACTAATAATTTTATGAATCCTACAAGTGTTAAAATAATGCCCGGCAGCAGTTTCCATCGGCGGCTCTGCCATACACTCGCTTCCCCGGCATGCTGCCCTATCGAAAGCCCAAGCCATAAGCAGATGCATCCGCCTGCCGCGGTGCACAGGCTTGTAATCACCGGGGAATAGCCCAGCATCGCCATGCCAATCCCTGCTCCGCAGGAATCCATAGATAAGGCAAAGCCCAGCCATACGGCCTCCCGGGTATTAATCCGTCCCGAGCGGTCTAAATCGGCATGGTGCGGTTCTTTTAAAATCTGCACAACAATACCGAAACGGGCAATCTCAATCTGAAACAGCGGTGCCTCGCCATCGTCTTCCTCTACCAGCTCTTTAACGCTGCGGCTCAGCATAAAAAGGCCAAGCCCCATAAGCAAAAGGGCGCCTGGCACAGGCATCCACTCCGCGGGTAAATACCCTCCGGCCCATCGGCCTAAAAACATGGATAACGCCAGCACCAGCCCGGAGCATCCGCAGATAATGATTACCCCATACCAGGGCAGAATCATCTTTTTTAATCCGTAGGAAAGGCCCACACCCAGGCAGTCAAAACTCAGCGCAAGGGCCAGCAGCATAATTTCTGCCAAGCGCATCACCTTCTTTTCTCAAATGTACTGCTGTACTATATGAGAAAAGAGATTGCGATGTGCAGACAGAAGCGCATGTACACTCTCTTCTGTTTAATGCTGGACATTATTGCTCTCAAATTATTATGGATACTGCAAAAGGTCATGCTTGATTGTTTCGCTTTGTAAGACTTCGTCTTCCACGCCGGAAACAATCTGCGCAAATGTCCATCGTAAAGCAGAATTCGGTTCACACATGCTGCGCTGACTGCTTTATTCTTGCTTCCCAAGGACATTGAAAAAATTTTATCTGGCAAGGCGGCTTTTTCGTTTCCGAGCGACGCGTATATAACATACGCAAGGCGAGGAAACGGAAAAACAACACAGCCAGATGAAATTTTTGCATGTCCGATTAAACACGTTCCATGTCGTACCAGTTGAACCCCACATTCACATCAATCTTCAGCGGCACTTCTAAATCTGCCGCCTCTTCCATGCACTCATGCAGAATTTTAATCACGCCGGCGATTTCCTGCGGCGGTACTTCTAAAATCAGTTCGTCGTGCACCTGTAATAAAAGCTGGGCTTTTAATTTGTTATGATGCAGTCTGCTCTGCACTTTCAGCATTGCCCGTTTGATAATATCGGCTGCACTGCCCTGAATCGGTGTATTCACCGCGGTGCGTTCGGCAAAGCTGCGCAGATTGAAGTTTTTGCTGTTAATATCTTTAATGTAGCGTTTACGCCCCATCATGGTTGTGCTGATACCGCTTGTTCTGGCATCGGCAATGGCCTGGTCAATCCACGCTTTTACGCCGCTGTAGCGTGCAAAATAATTCTCGATATAGGCTTTTGCCTCGGCGCGGCTGATGCCTAATTCTTTACTCAGGCCGTAATCGGTCTGGCCGTAGATAATACCAAAGTTTACGGCTTTTGCATTGCGGCGCATTTCTTTGGTGACTTCCTCCATCGGTACACCGAATACTTCCGATGCGGTACGGCGGTGAATATCTTCATCATTCATAAAGCTTTCCACTAATACCGGGTCTTTGCTCATGTGTGCCAGAATACGCAGCTCAATCTGCGAATAGTCGGCGGCTACCAGCACATTGCCCGGAACGGATGGTACAAAGGCTTTGCGAATGCGTTTGCCTTCTTCGGTTTTAATCGGGATATTCTGCAGGTTTGGCTCGGTACTGCTTAAACGGCCGGTTGCAGTAATGGTCTGGTTAAAGGTGGTATGCACCTTGCCGGTTTCCGGACGCACCAGTTTTAAAATACCCTCGATATAGGTGGATTTCAGCTTGCTAAGCTGACGATACGCTAAAATATCTTTTACAAATTCGTGCTCCTCTGCCAGAGTATCCAGTACTTCGGCATCGGTGGAGTAGCCGGTTTTTGTTTTCTTGATAACCGGAAGCCCCATTTTTTCAAATAAAATCACACCCAGCTGTTTAGAGGAGTTCAGGTTAAATTCCTCC
The DNA here is from genome assembly GCA_017387265.1 of Peptococcaceae bacterium. Taxonomy (GTDB): domain Bacteria; phylum Bacillota; class Peptococcia; order Peptococcales; family Peptococcaceae; genus UBA7185. The sequence goes on from JAFOFM010000121.1 coordinate 4,657, forward strand.
CCTGCCGCCTCGTATAATTTCTGCGCCAGCTCCTCAATACGGCCGGATAATTCCACACCCATCGCCTCTAAGTAGGCGGTATCAATGCGTACGCCTTCCAGCTCCATAATCGCCAGCACCTGTGTTAAAGGCAGTTCAATGCTGGTATATAAATCGGTCAGTTTTTCCTGTTCCAGCTTTTCGATAAAGAAATCGCTTAACACATAAATGCCTTTTAACAGGCCGTATAAATGCTCTTCGGCATCATCCGGAAGGGTTACATCAAAATACTGTGCCAGCATAGCATCCAGCGATAAATCTTTGGATTCCGGATTAAACAGATAAGCAAACAGCTGCCCGTCCCAGAACAGCGATTCTACTAAAATCTTTTCTTTTTCAAAGTGGATGAATACTTTTTTCGCATCATCGGTTAAAATTAACACCCGTTTATCTTCCATCCATGGTTTTAACACAGCGGCATAGGCGCTGAAATCATCGCCGCATTCGATTAAATACGGGGTATCGTTAATCATAATGCCAAAAGAGGTTACACGGCTGTCCCGTGCATTGCCTGCGGTGGTATTTAAAATCAGGCTGATACTCATCGGCGGCATGCCGTTAATCAGCTGCTGGAAGCTTTCTAAATCGGTAATTTTTTCACCTTTTTTTACGCTCATGCCCGGAGCCATATCTTCCATATCTTCAAGCATTCCTTCTACCGGCATTTCTGTCCAGTCGGCCGGTTCCGGCGGATACATAGAGGTCAGTTCATTTAAAAGAGAACGCAGCTCCAGTTCTTTATAAAGGGCGGTTAACAAAGGCACATCAAAGGCATGACGCGCCAGAGTTTCTTCGTTAAAGTCCAGCGGCACCTGGCAGAAAATTGTGGCAAGCTCTTTACTCATAAAGGCCTGCGCTTCGTTTTCCCGCAGTTTGTCACCCAGTTTTTTGCCGTTAAAATCATCTAAATGCTGGTACAGTTCTTCCACCGTACCATACTGATGCAGCAGTTTCAGCGCGGTTTTTTCGCCAACACCCGGCACCCCCGGAATATTATCCGAGGCATCGCCCATAAGGCCTTTCAGGTCGCGAATCTGATCCGGCACTAAACCGTATTCCTCTTTTAATGCAGCGGCATCGTATTTCGCCAGCTCGCTGATCCCTTTTTTGGTTAAAAACACGCTGGTTTTATCACTGATTAACTGCAGGCTGTCTTTATCCCCGGTAATAATAATGCTGTGGATATCCTGCCCTTCGGCCCAGCGCACCATAGAGCCGATAACATCATCGCCCTCATAGCCTTCTTTTTCGTAAATGGCAATGTTCATGGCACGCAGCACATCTTTAATTAAATCCATCTGCCCGCGCAGTTCTTCGGGCATGCCCTTCCGCTGCGCCTTGTAATCGGCATACTGTTCATGGCGGAATACTTTGCGGCTCACATCAAAGGCTACCGCCAGATAATCAGGCTGTTCCTGTTTGATAATCCGCATCAGCATATTGGTAAATCCATATACAGCGTTGGTGATAACACCTTTGGAGTTGCTTAAAATCGGGATGGCATAAAAGGCCCGGTTCGCCAGGCTGTTGCCGTCAATCACAATTAATTTTTTCATAGCGTTCCCTCACATCTTCCGGTAATAGCAGGAGCTTGACTGCTCTCGGCCATTGTTTAATCGCATATTCTCTCTGCATTGCCTCGCATTTTGTGGCAAACTTTTCCCAGTAAACCAGTTTCACCGGCCCGCGGCTTCTGGTATATTTTGCTCCGGTTCCATTGTTATGGGCACGGATACGCCGCACCAGATTATCGGTATAACCCGTGTACAGCGAATCATCACTGCACAGCACCATATAGGTGTAGTAAACGGCCATTTCCGCACCGCTCCTTGTCTGTTATTCATATCATTTTATTTTACCATGTATGCTTCAGCATATCCACAATGAATTGCTGCGTCATTCCTATTATCAATCCATAAGTGTATCATAGAAAAATTTTTTCAATGCACCCTTGCACTTTCGCTCACACAATATTAAAATAGAGGAAGTGAATAATTCATATATTTTTGGAGGTAATTTATTATGTCTAGTTGCAGCGGATGCTCTTCTGCAAATACAGGCAGCTGTGATTCTAACGGCTGTTCCTCCTGTTCCTCCTGCGGTGTTCCACAGAAAACCCAGGCGCAGCAGCTGAGCAATATTAAAAATGTAATCGTAGTAATGAGTGGTAAAGGCGGCGTAGGTAAATCCTCCTTCACCTC
>JAFOFM010000122.1 GCA_017387265.1 Peptococcaceae bacterium
GTTTGGTAATATTTTTTGGGCATACGTCTTTGAAGATGATAACATCCATTGGCTGGGTGTAGTGCTGTTCATCTTCTGGCAGTGGAGGAGTAGACATAAAGTATACGTCTCTCGCTACGTCACGGATAGTACCTTCGTTGATTTTGCCTTCCATACCTGCTGCAATGATGCCAGGACGCAGGTTTTCCTGCATTTCTGCACTCAGACCAGTAGCAAATTCATGCAGTGCATTCAGGTGGTCAATGTTGTACATTAAACCTTTTACCATTGCTACATAAGCCATGTTCAGAGGATATGGCAGAGCATCTACGCTGCGCAGGTCCAGACCGTTTGCTGTTACTTTTACTTCAGTCATCATCATATCCAGAATGCCGGCAATCTGATCATCTGTTACGTTTGCTTCATCGTACAGTTCTTCGTTTGTTTTATCGGTAGCAACGATGGTTTCGCCATCTTCCATTGCGATAGCAGGTGCTGCTGCCACAATGTTTGCGTACTGTGCATATTTGAAACTATGACCGCTCATGATGTTTTCTACTTTAGACAGAGCAGTTTTCATAGAGTCATGCAGATTGATACCTGCAACAAAACCTTCATAGTCAACACCGTCAACAACTGGAACGTTATCAAACATCGCAGCAAAAATCGGAGCCAGAATGTGTGCTACACGATATTTCTTTTCCAGGTCATCGCTGTGTGCGTAGTCCAGAGTTACAACGGTTTTAGCAGTACCTTTTAAGGTCTGCAGAGCTGCACGGTCATCTTTCAGAGCTTCCGCCATCAGCTGCGCTTTTGCCATTGGCACGGTTTCAATTTCATCGATGCTGCTTGCTGGCTGGTAACCAACGCTTAACAGCAGCTGGTTTCTTGCTTCCAGTTCACTGCCCAGTGTGTGCAGGAAATCCAGATATGCTTTGTCGATTACTTTCAGGCTGTCTGTTTTTGCAACCTGCAGTTCAATCTGACCGCCAGCCTGTACCAGTACGGTTGCATTATCTTTATACGCACCGATTAATGCATCCCCTTCGTACAGACCTTCCCAGTCGCCGCGAGTTAAGTATTCCAGCAGGCTTTCGATGCCGTTTTCGCCATCAAATGGAACTGCTTTCAGGCCATCACGTTCTACCAGAAAATGACCAAAACTTGCGCCCAGTTTAAATTCTTCGTGAACGACTTCATTTTTTTTCAGACATTCAACAATTCGTTCTTTTAACATTTACAACAACGCTCCATTTCACAAATTTTCATATGAAGTTAGTATACCATTAATTTCGTAGAAACTCTATAGGCAACTAAACAAAAATCCATGGAATAATTTATTTTTCTCTTAAAAATTCCATCTTATCCATCTGTTTTATTACAAAACAGCCGCTTTTACCGTTCTTCATTTACGATAGCCAGAATTTCCTCATAGGCCTGCTGCAGTTTGAAATACTCCTCGGTCAGATTCATAGCTGCCAATACAGCCACATCCCGGTAATCCAGACGCCCCTGACTATCCGCCACTTTTTTCATCATGTTATCAACATGACGGGCAATAGCAAGAACCCGTTCTTTTTCTTCCGGAGTTACACGCAGATTATATAACTGCCCGTAAATATCAACGCTGATTTTTTCGCGTTCACTCATGACTTCCATCCCCTAACGGATACTCGCCCTGAAAGACTTCCTGTGCAGGGCCGGTCATAAACAGATGATTGCTCTCTTCGTCCCAGCGCACGTTTAAATCACCGCCATCTAAATGCAGCAGAATATCACGGCCGGTTTTCCCGTTCAGCACGCAGGCTGTGGTGGTAGCACAAGCCCCGGTACCGCATGCCAGCGTTACCGCTGCCCCGCGTTCCCATACGCGCATGATAACTTCGTGATCGTTTAATACCTGCACAAATTCCACATTGGTTTTACGTGGAAAATACTCGCTTTTTTCAATGCGAGGCCCCCAGTAGGAAATCGGGAAGTTTTTCGCATCATCCACAAAAATTACGCAGTGCGGATTACCCATGCTGACTGCGGTTACTTCAAAACTCTGATCCTCAATCTGAATGGTTTCCGCAATAGCTCTGCCTTCGCCTACCATCGGAATATCCGGTTTTTCCAGAATCGGCTCATTCATATCAACTTCAATACCGACTACCGCACCGGCATCATCCAGCATAATGCGAGGTCCCATAATGCCAGCCAGAGTTTCAATGGTCATAGCCTCTTTTGGCACAATGCCGTGTTCATACACATAACGGGCAAAACAGCGAATCCCATTGCCGCACATTTCTGCTTCACTGCCGTCACTGTTGATAATGCGCATTCGGATATCAGCCTTATCCGACGGCTGCACCAGCATAATACCATCGGCACCAATCCCGAAGTTCCGGTTGCACAGTTCCACTGCCAGCTCCCCATAACGGGATTCCGGAATGCTTCCGGCATCATCCAGACAATTCAGAATTACAAAGTCATTGCCAAGCCCATGTACTTTTGCAAATTTCATAAAATGCCCTCCTGTTTTTATATTTTTACATTTTTATTCGTTCTGTTTTTTATTACAACAGATTGATTGCAAATACCTGTTTCAGTATATCACAAATTCATAGGAAGCAACAGAAAATTATAAAAAAATCCTGTCTGACAGACGGATTTGTGATACAATAACAGGTATCTGTAAACAGAACCTCTCTCGCTTTGCCGAGAGCTGCAGTTTTTTTGCAAATGCACGGGCATCTGGCCCATTCAAATATAAAGGACGGTTACTTATGAAACTTGTCATTGCTGAAAAACCAAGCGTTGCCCGCGATATCGCATCGGTGCTGGGAGCCACACAAAAACGGAACGGTTACCTGGAAGGTAACGGCTATCAGGTTACCTGGTGCATCGGCCATTTAGTACAGCTGGCTAACCCGGAAGAATATGATGAAACGCTGCGCCGCTGGAAAATGGATACTCTGCCCATTATGCCGGCTCAGTTCCGCTATGAAATTGTGTCATCCACCAAAAGTCAGTTTCAGATTGTGCAGCAGTTAATCGGCCGCAGTGAGGAAATTATTTGTGCCACCGACGCCGGACGCGAAGGCCAGCTGATTTTTGAATATGTATTACGCTTATCGAAACCGCCGGAAAATTGTGTTATCCGCCGGTTATGGATCAGTTCCATGACTGATGATGCCATTCGTGACGGTTTTGCCTCGTTAAAAGATAACGGCCAGTACCAGAGGCTTTACCAGAGTGCAAAATGCCGCAGTGAAGCGGACTGGCTTGTAGGCATTAATTTTACACGCCTTTTTACCATTCGTTACGGCACCAAGCTGACCGTAGGCCGTGTACAGACACCTACCCTTGCGTTAATTGTAGAGCGGCAGCAGGCGATTGATAATTTTCAGGCTGCGCCCTATTACCAGCTTCAGGGCCATTTTGGCTCGATTCGTGCATTATGGCATCGCGGAAACGTAAATCGACTGGAACAGAAAGAAGATGCTGTAAAACTTCAAAAAGA
>JAFOFM010000011.1 GCA_017387265.1 Peptococcaceae bacterium
AAGTATTTTGAAAAAATATTAAAGCGGTATATTAAACATGCGAAAATGCAGCGCGCGCTGGCTGTAGTACTGGGCATGGTGCTGTTTTTCTTTATCGTTGGCCTGTTAATTGCAGTTTTGGTGCCGCAGTTAATGGAAAGCGTTGTTATGCTGGTAAAAAACATTCAGGACTTTGCCTCTAATCTGGAAGTATATATCGCGGAACTGACTCGTGTTCTGCAGCAGGAATATCATCTGGATCCGGCACTGTATGAAAGCCTTACAAAAACCGGGGAAGATATCCTGGGGCTGGGCAGTGCTCTGCTTTTAAGCGGCTTTCAGCGGCTGTTAGGGCTTACCGGGCAGTTAACCACCTGGGTGCTGGATTTTTTTGTAGCACTGATTGTATCGGTGTATCTGCTGATGAGCAAAGAACATTTTTTTGCGCAGTGGCGTAAACTGCTGTATGCGTTCTTAAAAAAAGAAACGGTAGAAAAAATGCTTTATGTAGGCCGTTTAACCGGGAACACTTTTCACGGATTTATCAACGGAAAACTGATTGATTCGTTAATTATCGGGATTCTGGCCTTTATCTGCTTAACGATTATGGACATGCCGTATGTACTGCTTGTCAGTGTTATTATCGGTGTTACCAATATTATTCCGTTTTTTGGACCGTTTATTGGCGCTATTCCAAGTACCTTTATTATCCTGATTGTAAATCCGGTTCAGGCTTTATGGTTTGTGCTTTTCATCCTGATTCTGCAGCAGATTGACGGGAATATCATCGGGCCTAAAATTCTGGGCAGCAGTACAGGCCTGCCGGCAATCTGGGTTATGTTTGCAATTTTAGTAGGCGGCGGCCTGGCTGGTTTTGTAGGCATGATTGCCGGTGTACCTGCGATGGCGGTTATTTATACGCTGTTTAAAAATTATGTAAAACAGAGACTGGAACAGAAAGCGCTGCCATCTAATACGGAAGATTATCTTTCGTCCGGAATGGATCCTTATCAGGCAAAGGGGGCGGTAAATCATGCGTCAGAATCAGCTGGATCAGATTCGTAATCTTCAGCTGCAGATTGCAGCTATGGAGCAGGAAATCGAACATTTATATGCAGAACGTAAGAACCTGGTGCAGGAAAGTGAATCCCGCCTTCAGGATTTACTGCAGACTGTAGAAGAACCAATGAACGGTTCCGGCCGGCAGAGCGAGCTGGACAGAATTTTAGATATCCGTGCGGAGCTTCCGGATTATGCCCGTGTTGCCTGTCAGGGTGTGGAAGGGTCTTTTTCTCATCAGGCAGCGGATCAGTTTTTTACAGCGCCGGATATTCAGTTTTTTGAACAGTTTGAAGATGTATTCCGGGCAGTTGAAAATGGCGAAGTGGAATACGGAATTCTTCCAATCGAAAATTCCACAGCCGGTTCGGTTATTCCCGTATATGATTTAATGCGGAAACACAACTTTTATATTATTAAAGATACCAAAGTGCTGGTGCGGCATAATCTGTTAACCGCGATGGAATGCAGCATTGAGGATATTACCGATGTCTATTCCCATCCACAGGCGTTAAGCCAGTGTCAGGAACTTTTAGAGCAGTATCCGGATATCCGGATTCATGAGTATTCCAATACGGCTGCCGCGGCAAAATTTGTAGCCGGTGAGCGCAATACACGCATGGCTGCAATTGCTTCGGCAAAATGTGCAGAACTTTATGATTTACACCTTTTACAGAAAGACATTCAGGATGTGTCCGGCAATGCGACACGGTTTATCTGTATCAGCAAGACACCGGGCTTTTCAGAGCATGCAAACCGGATCAGCCTGTGCCTGACGGTACCTCATAAGCCGGGGTCTCTTTATCATTTACTGCACAAATTTGCGCTGAATCACTTAAACCTGTGTAAACTGGAAAGCCGTCCATATCCAAAGAAAAAATTTGAGTACCTGTTTTATCTGGATGTAGAAGGCCGTATCGATGATTTCCAGGTGCGCTGGCTGTTAAATGATCTGAACAATCAGCTTGGCTATTTTAAGTTTCTGGGCAGTTATGATGAAAAAACTGCCGCTGAAACGGAAGAACAGAAATAAAAGTTAAAATAAACAGAATAAGAATAAAAGAGAATTCTGTCATAAACAGGCTTCCGGAAGGATATACATGTAGTGTGAGTATCATAAAAAGGAGCGAGTGTTATGGCAGGATATCCAAATCAGAAACAAAAAACACCAGGAAGAGCTGTCAGGCGATTTTGCATGCAGACAGCAGCTTCATTTGGTGTTTTTTTTCTTGTACTGACGCTGTTTCAAAGTACATCTCCGGGCAGCATTCCGTGGAAACAGTGGGTTAGAGAGACTTTTACAGCAGATTTTGATGCTGCGCCGGTTATGGAGTTTTTTTATCAGATGGACAGCCCCGGGGAGGATGCTATTCAGGTAGATGCGCCATTATACCCTGTGCAGGAAACAATGGCGATTCCCGTGAACGGAAAAATTTTAAAAGCCGGGAGTGAAGATATAATGCAAATGAGCAGCCGGTTTGAAGAAGGTATCTGGATTCAGGCCAGTGCCGATGAACCGGTACTGGCAGCCTATAGTGGAACGGTAACAGGTCTGTGGGAGGAGGCAGGATTATACACCGTTGAACTTTCCCACGCCAATGGCTTTGTGACAATTTACGGCTGCTGTGCCCGGGCGCAGGTTTCGCTGAATGAGCCTGTGAAAAAAGGACAGGTGCTGGGATATGTAACAGCGCAGAATACCGATGGAAATTTTTATTTTGCGACGCGCTATCTTGGTGAATCCATCAGCCCTATGGAATTATTAAATCAGAAAGCCGATGCGGCGTTATAACGCCCTTGTCATAATATATAGAATCAGCAGTAAAGTTTTGTGCGGGATGTTCTAGGTATTATCTTTTCACATATATATGAACAAGCGTTATAGGATGGAGGGATAATTTATGGAAGACGTAACGATTTTTGAGGATATCTCCAGCCGGACGGGCGGTAATATTTATATTTCTGCAGTGGGGCCGGTGCGTACAGGGAAATCGACCTTTATTAAAAAGTTTATGGATCTGGTAGTGCTTCCGCGTATTACGGATGAATATGACCGGGCCCGCACCAATGATTCGCTTCCGCAAAGCGGTGCCGGGAAAACCATTATGACAACAGAGCTGAAATTTGTTCCGGATGATGCCATTTCCATTGAGGTAACAGACGGTGTGCATGCAAAAGTACGCCTGGTGGACTGTGTGGGCTATGCCATTGAAGGAGCGCTCGGGTTTATGGAATCCAACGGGCCGCGCATGGTGCGTACCCCATGGTATGACCATCCGATTCCTTTCGAAGAAGCAGCCGAAATCGGTACAAAAAAAGTAATTACCGACCACTCGACGATGGGAATTTTAGTGACCACCGACGGCAGCATTACCGATCTGCCCCGCGAGGCTTATGTAGAGGCGGAACAGCGTGTTGTAGCAGAAATGACGGAACTGAACAAACCTTTTATTGTTGTGTTAAACAGCTGTCATCCCGAACAGGAAGAAACAATGGCACTGGCTATGGAACTGGAAGAGGCCTATCAGGTGCCGGTATTACCTGCCAATGTAGCTGGCCTGGATGAAGAAGGCATTATGAATATTCTGGAGGAGATTCTGTTTGAATTTCCCGTATCCGAAGTGAATATCGGCCTGCCGCAGTGGATTGAAGATTTAGATTGTGATCACTGGCTGCGGGCAAAATTTGAGGATGCTGTGCACAGTGCTATCAGCGAAGTAAAACGGTTACGCGATATTGACCAGTCCATTCAATGCCTGGCTGCCTATGATTTTGTAAAAGATATTGTGCTGGACCATATGGATTTAGCCACTGGCGTAGCCTGCATTGAAATGGCCGCAGAAGATGAGCTGTTTTATAAAGTTTATCAGGAGGTAAGCAGTGTAGAGGTGGCGGGGCTGCATGATATTTTAAAAAATACAAAAGAGTTCGCCTTTGCCAAAAAAGAATACGACAAACTGAAATGCGCTCTGGCTGATGTACAGGAAAAAGGCTATGGCATGGTAACCCCAACTATGGAGGATATGGTGCTGGAAGAACCGGAGCTGACCAAAAAAGGAGGCAGTTTCTGTGTACGTTTAAAAGCCAGTGCCCCAACCCTGCATATTATCCGTTCCGATGTAACAACCGAAATTACACCGCTTATGGGTTCCGAAAAACAGTGTGAGGACCTGGTGCGTTATATGAGTGAAAAATTCGAGGAGAATCCGCTGGCTATGTGGGAGTACGATATTTTTGGAAAATCCCTGCATGATCTGGTGCGCGAAAATATGGAAGGCAAACTGCAGAAAATGCCTGAAAATGTTCAGCACAAACTGCAGGAGGCTGTACGCCGCATTACAAACGATGGCAGCGGCGGGCTGATTTGTATTATTATCTGAATACAAAAAAGAGAACACAATATAAACAGAAAAGGCACTGCCGCTGGAGATAATCCACAGGCAGTGCCTTGTTTTTATTTATTTTGTTAACGAATTTCTTCCGGATATTCGACGCCTTCCGGCAGCGGATCCCAGTCGTTAAGCCCCAGGCTCTGTTTAAAGCGCGCCTGCTCCCAGGTAACGGGAGGCGGGTCATCGGCCAGATATTCCATCAGTTCGTCAATGCCTTCCCGGGTAACGTTGTTAATCATAAAAATGCGTTCACAGCCGGCATTTTTAAGCCACAGCTCTACCATAGGAATGTTGGCATAAGGCGAGTCCACTTTGGTAATAATGCCGATTAACGGCCGCAGAATAAAGGAGCGGCAGTTGGCGCCAAACAGACTGAATGGTTCATCAGCGGCCTGTACAATCGCTACCACATCGGCTTCAAAGGAAAAGCAGGCAAGGCCTACACCGCAGACTTTCGATTCGGCATATTCGCCAGGGGAATCGATGGTGTCGGCGGAAGTATTTACATACTGGGTTTTTTCGTAATGCAGATCTTCACCTTTTAACGCCTGGGTCAGCGAGGTTTTTCCGGCTTCGCTTCGTCCCATCAGAAATAATTTTTTCATGTTGATACAATCCCCTTGCTACAAACGGTATGTGCGCTGTATGTGATCAGCTTTTATGAATTTCACATGGACGGAAGCCCATAACTTCTACCATAAAACGCATTACTTCGTTGACTGCGATTTCGACATCGGCCAGTGCGCCGGTAATGATCAGAGAGCCGCAGAACCGGTCCATAAAACCAATCTGTATATCGGCGCTTTTTGCCGCAACATCGGCTGCAATGACTACCGATTCCCACGGGGTTACCCGTACCAGCCCAAGCGATTCGCCGGTATGGTCTTCGCCTTCATGTACACCGATATGCAGCCCCAGGTTCTGATAAATAGCAGAATCCTGCGGAGTGAGCACATGAGCCAGGCATACTTCTTTGCCAGGTACACGTACACGGGTCATGCGCAGTCGTCTGGTTTTGAGATGTTCGTAGTTGTCGCCGAACATTTTTTCCAGCAGTTCTTCTTTTTTAATACGTGCCATAGCTGCACTTCCTATCGTTTGGTAATTTTGCAGACTACATAGCCCAGTTCATCGCGGAAATAGTTTACAACCTCGGTCAGAGCGGAGGTTACTTCCGAAATATCGCCTGTGATAATCAGAGTACCGGTAAAACGGTCCGCAAAGCCCAGATAAATATTACCGCTTTTCACCGCGATATCGGAAGCAATAACAGCCGATTCCGGAGGTGTCATATTCATAATACCGATTGCGGTTGCACTGTAATCCAGCTGCGGATTTAAGCCCAGTTTCTGATAAATAATCGGAGCAGGGCCGCCCATTACGTGTGCGAAGGTAATTTCTTTACCGGCTACGGTTTCCTGTACAATTCTAATCTGTTCGCCATGATCAATTGCCATTGTATATACCTCTTTTCATAAATCGAAGTGTATTTCATGTATTGTTACTAATAAAAATCTAATAATCAGAAATAATAATCATACCTCTAAAAATTATACTATTAAAAAAATAGACTGTCAAACCGAATTTGGCCGTAATTCTGCAGGAATAGCGGTATCTGCAGGGATTTTGTATACCGTATAATGATAGTTATGGACATAAAAAATTTTCTTATAGACTTTGTACACTTTTGTCTCTCTATGGCGTATTTTTATGTTGACAAAGCCGGCAGAAAAGCATAAAATGTCTTGTATGCAAGGAAATATATCCACCGGGAGAGTACAGGATTATGTCTGAAATGAATAAAGAAAAAGGTAAATTTTATATTGTAGACGAAGGAATTCTGCCGGAAGCAATTTTAAAAACGGCCAGAATCAAAGAGCTGCTGGCAAAAAATAAAGATATGACCGTAAATGATGCGGTTGAAGAAATCGGTTTAAGCCGCAGCGCATTTTATAAGTATCGTGACGGTGTGTTTCCGTTTTATGAGGCAACAAAAGCCAAAATTATCACGTTACAGATTTCGATGGACAATAAAGCAGGGATTTTATCCAACTGTATCAATACAATTGCACGTGCCAACTGCAATATCCTGACCATTAATCAGGGGATTCCAATTCAGAATGTAGCCATTGCTACGATTGCATTTGAAACAGCCCAGATGGAACAGAGTCTGGAAACCGTAATTGATATCATGGAACATCTCAGCGGCGTGCTGCATGTAGAAATTGTAGGACAGCAAAATTAAGGAGGCTATCAACAGCATGGAAGAAAAAGTGTTAAAAGTAGGGTTAATGGGTCTGGGTACAGTAGGTACCGGCGTATATAAAGTAATCGAAAATCAGAAAGATGAATTCCCGTATAAAATCGGTACCAGAATGGAAATCAAAAAAATTCTGGTTCGCGAAGATGCCATTGCGGACGCAAAATCGAGAGTGCGTGAAGGGATTGAAGTAGTAGGCAATTACGAAGATATCGTAAACGACGAAGAAATCGATATCGTAATCGAGGTAATGGGCGGCATTGACTTTGCGAAAAAATGCATCCTGGCTGCGCTGAATAAAGGGAAAAGCGTTGTCACTGCCAACAAAGACCTGGTAGCGGTTCACGGCAAAGAACTGTTAGATGCAGCGGCTGCAAACGGCTGTGATTTCCTGTTTGAAGCAGCGGTTGCAGGGGCGATTCCAATTATCCGTCCGTTAAAACAGTGCCTGGCTGCAAACAATATCAGCGAAGTAATGGGTATCGTAAATGGTACCACCAACTATATTTTAACCAAAATGACTCTGGAAGGCATGAGTTTCCAGGAGGCACTGGCAAAAGCAACCGAACTGGGCTATGCGGAAGCAGACCCTACTGCAGATATTGAAGGTTTAGATGCGGCGCGTAAAGTTGCAATTATGGCCTCCATTGCATTCAATTCCCGCGTTGTATTAGATGATGTTTATGTAGAAGGGATTACAAAACTGACTGCAGAAGATATTGCTTATGCGACAGAAATGGGTTATACTATTAAGTTGTTAGGTGTGGCTCGCCACAGCGAAAACGACGGTATTGAGGTTCGTGTTCATCCAATGCTGATTCCAAGCGCTCATCCTCTGGCAACCGTAAACGATTCCTTCAATGCGGTATTCGTACACGGGGATGCGGTAGATGATGTTATGTTCTATGGCCGCGGTGCTGGTGAACTGCCAACAGCAAGTGCCGTTGTGGGTGACGTTATGGATATTGCCCGCAATATTCAGTATAACTGCAAAGGTCGCATTCGCTGCACCTGCTATAAAGAAGTTCCAATTAAGTCCATTAATGAATGCAGAAGCAGCTACTTTATCCGTATGCAGGCGCAGAATCGCCCTGGCGTACTGGCAAACATTGCAAGCGCATTCGGCATGTGCAATGTAAGTATTGCGCAGTTTGTTCAGAAAAACGTGCAGGATGATGTAGCGGAAATGGTACTGATTACCGAAAACGTACTGGAAAGCGATTTCCAGACTGCAGTAGCATCGCTGAAAGCTATGCCGATTCTGAAAGAAATTTCTGCAATCATTCGTGTATATTCTGTATAAATCAGAATCGGAAAAGCAAATCGGTAAAAGCAAAAGGAGCGGATTTCCGTGAGACGTATGCGGATCCCGGCTACAACAGCCAATATGGGACCGGGCTTTGACTGTATAGGCATGGCCTTTGATTTCTACAATTATATTGATTTTGAACCAGTTGACGAGCTGGAATACTGTGAGCTGACCTCAGGCGGGGATGCAGGCAGTATCGATTTAAGTAAGAATAATCTGATTTATAAAGCCTATGCTGCTGTATTTGAATATGTACAGAAGCCTGTGGCCGGAATCAGAATGCATTTTGAAAACAACGTACCATACTCCCGCGGTTTAGGCAGCAGTTCTGCTGCACTGATTGGCGGGGTAAAAGTAGCCAATGAGGTTCTGGGCAATCCGTTAAACGATGCCGAACTGCTGGATGTGGCAATGCAGTTTGAAGGGCATCCGGATAACATTGCTCCGGCTTTATTAGGCGGCGTTGTAATCAGCGGGCTGGACGAAGATGGAAAAGTGTTCTATCGTAAAATTACACCGCCTTCCAATCTGCACTGCACGGTAATCATTCCGGATTACCCGCTTGCAACAAAAGAGGCGCGTGAGGTTTTACCAAAAGAACTTTCTATGAAAGATGCTGTTCATAATATCGGTCGTATGGCGCTTTTAGTGGATGCTATGCACACCGGCAATTTAGAACAGCTGGCACTGGCGATGGACGATAAGCTTCATCAGCCGTACCGCATGCCGTTAATCAAAGGCATGGAAGAATTAATTCCTCAGGCGAAAGCACTGGGAGCGCTGAATGTAACCATCAGCGGTGCAGGCCCTACCATTCTTTTAGTGAGCGATGGCGAGAAAGATTTTTCCTCGCTTGCGGATCTGCTGAAAGAAAAAGGCGTAACTGCAAAAATCACTGCACTGCATCCAGTTAATAAAGGTGCAGAGATGATTGAGGGATAGGAGAGACAACAATGGCACTGATTGTACAAAAATATGGCGGTACTTCTGTAAAAGACGTAGACCGCGTAAAACATGTTGCGCAGCATATTAAAAGTTTCCGCGATGCAGGACACGATATGATTATTACCGTATCGGCTCCAAGCGGTGTAACCGATAAACTGATTGACATGACCAAAAAATTCGATAAACGCCCTCCAACACGCGAAATGGACGTACTGTTATCTACAGGGGAACAGATTTCCATCGCATTACTGGCAATGGCGCTGAATGATCTGGGGATTCCATCGGTTTCTATGACCGGCAGCCAGATGGGCATTATGACAACGGATGCTCACATGAAAGCAAGAATCAATTACATTAAAACCGATAAAATCCGTAAAGAACTGGATGCCGGTAAAGTTATTATCGTAGCAGGCTTCCAGGGGATTACCGAAGAAGGCGAAATCACAACATTAGGTCGCGGCGGTTCCGATACCACAGCGGTAGCGGTAGCGGCTGCAACCGGTGCTGATTTATGTGAAATCTATACTGACGTAGACGGCGTTTATACCGCTGACCCTCGTATGGTACAGAATACACAGAAACTGGCGATGATTACCCATGACGAAATGCTGGAACTGGCCAGCCTGGGTGCAAAAGTTCTGCATCCGCGTTCTGTTGAAATTGCGAAAATGCACGGCGTAAAATTAAGCGTACGTTCCAGTTACGAAACTTCCAAGGAGGGAACCTTTGTGGTAAATAGAGATCAGTTAGAAAAAGAATTCGTGGTAACAGGGGTAGCCTGTGACCAGAAAGTAGCAAAAATCGGTATCTTTGACCTGGAGGATAAACCTGGCTCCGCAACAAAAGTGTTCCAGGCTCTGGCAGATGCCAACGTTAACGTGGATATGATTGTACAGAGTGCAATGCGTAACAACATGAACGACATCGCATTCACTGTTCCACTGGATGAAGTAGACAATGCGCTGGAAGTTCTGCACGAACTGAAAGACAAAATGAGCATGTCTGACATTGTATCCTCTACCAATGTTGCAAAAGTATCTATCGTAGGTGCAGGTATGGTAAGCTCCACAGGGGTTGCTGCAAAAATGTTCTCCGTACTGGCTCAGAATGAAATCAACATTCAGATGATCAGTACCTCTGAAATTAAAGTTTCCTGTATCATCGAAAAAGAAAACGATACACCTAAAAAAGCAATGCAGGCATTACACGATGCATTCGAATTAGATAAAATCAACGGTTAATTCTCTGTCAGAGCCGTTGTGCCGAATAAAAAAGAGCTGCTGAACGTATTTTCAGCAGTTCTTTTTTATTATCCGGTATCCGGTTCCATGATCTGCTGATAAATGTTTTTGAACCTCGCAGGTGCCTAAGGCTCTGGGATTTGTCCGTATCGGAGATCTTTCCGGTGACGGCAAGTACCTTGATGCAGGCCGTTTCTTCTGGGAGACAGTGACCGGAACCAGAAGCCTTGCATTCGGAGGAAACAGCCGCAGGGAGCACTTCCCGCCGGCTGATGCATATGTCGATTTCCTTAACGA
>JAFOFM010000123.1 GCA_017387265.1 Peptococcaceae bacterium
GAGACGCTGATATTCCTGATCCAGGCGTTCGGATTTCAATTGCCATAATGCATTGGTTATAGATTTTTCCTGGTCAGTAATATACAGCTCGTCCATCAGCAAATCGGCTAACAGCTGTCCCTTTTCCTGTGCAATTCCGGCGCTGTCTACTTTCCCGCAGCGCTGAATGCTCTGTTTGAACTCTTCATATACTCCTGCAGCAACTTCACTAAAAAGTTCCGCGCCGCCATACTGTTCAACCTGCTCCAGAAAATCAGGACGATCAAACAGAATGTGTAGAATATTTTTTTCGACTTTGCTTTCAATTTTTCCTGCTATATTCTCATTATTTTTCCCGGCGGAAGATAGAATTTCCTGCCCGGACAAATGATTTTCATCATTTATAACTGTTTCTGAAGTCTCCGTATTTTTACGAAGCTCATCCCAGATAGCTTTTTCACTCACAGCCAGTCGAATGCTAATCTGCCGAATGGCTGACTCGCGAGCTACTGCACTTTGCATTTTACGTAAATCCGGCAACAGCATAGAAACCACTTTCATTTTACCGGTAATTGTTTCCGTATTAGTTGTTTCCATATATCTGCCAATTTTATACATAATCAGTTCCTGCGCATCTGCAATCAGTTTCTCGAAGGCTTCTTTCCCATGTGCTTTCAGATATTCATCAGGATCCGCCTGATCTGGAATCTGAATAACGCGCGCTGTGCAGCCCAGATCTGACAGAATATCCAGACAGCGCATCGTTGCTTTTACACCGGCCGCATCGCCATCAAAAGAAATCCCCATCTGATATGTGCTGCGCATCAGTAATTTTCCCTGCTCCGGTGTAAAGGCTGTCCCCAGCGGTGCTATCGCATTGGTGATTCCATGCTGATGACAGCTGATAACATCCATATACCCTTCCACGATAATTGCCTGATCTGCATTGCGAATGCCGGTACGAGCCAGATGAAGCCCGTACAGATTACGGCTCTTATGAAACAGCGGTGTATCCGGAGAATTCAGATACTTCTGTGGACTGGAATCTTTATCAATGATTCGTCCGCCAAAAGCAATAATATTTCCTTTTTCATCGCCAATCGGAAACATCAGTCTCTGCCGGAACCGGTCAATATACTGTCCAGGTTTTCGACTTTCACTGATTAAACCCAGATCCAGCATTTCCTGCGCACTTACACCACGTTTTTTTAACGCCTGATAGAGATTATCCCATCCATTCGGTGTAGCACCCAGCTGAAATTTTACAAGAATCTCTTCGCTGATCTGACGCTTTTTCAGATAATCCCGATAGGGTTTTCCCTGAATGCTTTCCATCAGCACTTTATGATAATATCTGGCCGCGAAATCGTTTATCTGCAGATAACGCTTACGCTGTTCCAGTCTATGTTTCTGTTCCGCAGTCATTTCTTTTTCCGGCAGTCTGACATTGGCGCGTTTTGCCAGTTTCTCAACTGCCTCCATAAAAGAAATGCCTTCTATTTCCATAATGAAACGAAATACATTCCCGCCTTTTCCACAGCCAAAACAATGAAAAATCTGTTTACCTGGCGAAACCGAAAAGGACGGTGTCTTCTCATTGTGAAACGGACAAAGGCCCTGATAATTACTGCCTTTACGCTTCAGAGGAACATATTCATTTACTACAGAAACAATATCGCACCGGGCGACAATTTCGTCCAGAATTTCCTGCGGTATATATCCAGTCGCCATAACATCACCCGAATTTCTTTTATCTTGCATATTATTCTCTAAAAAAGTCGAATTTCCTCTTTTTTTAAAAAATAAATTAATCTAATAGAATCTATATTTAAGGCTATCTATATTCAAAGCTATAGATTTTCTTTTGAACGGTCTATAACGTCTGAATAAAGGAACGAGGAATCGTGATTTCTTTAAACAAAGCAATACAATACGCATCACTCATACCGGAAATATAGTCACATACCCCCTGACGAATCCCTTCCTCTTCTGCAATCTTCTGATACAGTTCCGGCATCTGTTCTGCATGGCTGAGATAATGATCGAACAGATAATGAACAACCAGGGCAGCACGTTCCCGTTCCATGGCACATACATCGCCTTTATAAATATTATCAAACATAAAAGTACGCAGTCCTTTTAACGCTTCATCCACTTCCGCTGTAAAACCAATCTGCAAATTTCCGGCTCCGCACGGATTTTCTGTCTGAGACAATACTTCATTCATCATATAACGTGTATTATTTACCAGATTGGTTACCAGAGTTGTAATTCGCTCTCCGTGGCTATGCCCCAGAACGTCCGTATATCTGCGCGGTAAGTCAGTCTCTTTTAAAATTCCCGCCCGAATGCTGTCATCGATATCATGCTGCACGTAGGCGATTTTATCGCTAAAACGAATAATCTGTCCTTCTAACGTAGATGCACCAGTTAATGCCGATCCATAACCGCTGTGATATCGTACTCCATCCAGCACTTCCAGAGAAAGATTCAGCCCAGGCTGCCCTTTGTGCTGTTCCAGCTTCTCTAATACTCTTACACTGTTCAGGTTATGTCGAAACCCATCAGGCATCAATTCATTTAAAACTTCCTCACCGGTATGTGCAAATGGAGTATGCCCGACATCATGCGCCAGTGCAATGGCTTCGATTAAATCTTCATTAAGCCGAAGCGCTTTGCCAATCGTCTTTGCAATCTGATTTACTTCCAGAGTATGTGTCA
>JAFOFM010000124.1 GCA_017387265.1 Peptococcaceae bacterium
GTTTTGCTTTCCCTTTTCCAGAAAGCCCATATTCTAAATCTTTTAGAGCGTTTCTTCGCAGGCATTCTCACTGTCATGCAGATTTCACCGCAGTTATCTGCCGCATTAAGCGCCGGGCTTTTTGAAATGACTCTGGGTGCGGAAACCGCCTCCCAGTGTCATGCTTCACTTTTAGAACAGCTAATGGTTATCAGCTTTATTCTTGGCTGGAGCGGCTTATCAATCCAGGCACAAGTCAGCAGTATTTTAGCCGGTCAGAATATTTCATCCCGTTTATACTGCCTCTGCCGCCCGTTACAGGGATTTTTAGCCGCACTTTATATTCCACTGTTGATACTGTTCTTTCCCGATATTCTGTCCACACATGTAATTCAGCCGGATATCATCTCCATAACTTCCGCAGTTCCGTATCCTTTCTGGCTCTTTCCTTTTGCCGCTCTCCTGTTTTTATTGATTTTATCGGCCGCTGCTCGTATCGTCCGCAAACGAAAACAGCCGCTGGGATAATCTATTCAAGCTCCATTTCTATGACAAAAGCCCGGGACTGAATAACAGTTTCTTTCCCGGGCTTTCTCTTTATAGCTTGATGTTTTATCGGCCCATCATTTTTTCCCAGAGCCGCTCGGCTTTCCTACCCGCTTTTTTTATCATACGACGCATCGTTCTTCCACGCATATCCATTCTGCTCGTCCTCCTATCCTATAACGTAATTGTTTCTGCTTCTGCCAGTGAGCCATCCTCTACGATGCGATAACACTGAATTCCCTGTTTTCGCACAGCAAATTCATAATAACAGCTCCAGCAGTAATACTGGCCGGCACCAACTTTTCCAACTGTGGTACTCTGGCAGTAAGGACAACGAATCATCTGCTCACACTTCCTTTACGTTAGAATAACCCGATTGCGGCAGAATACACAGCCATGTGCTGGTATGCCGGACGATAATTACAAACATTGCAAAACCTTTCGGATTTTTATTTTGTGAGTAGTATGGACGGAAAGAAAAATTTTTATTCGTTATTAGGAAATGCAGGAACAAAATACAGTTTACGAATTCTGCTTTATGCCGAACATTGTCGAAGATTGTTCAAATCGTGAAAGACGAAGTCTTGCAAAGATGAACAATCAAGACAGTGTCCGGCATTAAACAGAAAAGTAAATGTATTGGTTACTGTATTTCCTAATTTTAAAGAGAAAATCAACTAAAAAAGGCTGTAATCATAAAGATTACAGCCTTAGAAAGCCAACTTGTTAGGAACATTAGATTTTTTGGTTCTGGCAAGGCGGCTTTTGAATTTTTGAGCGACGCGTACTGAAGTACGCAAGGCAAGAAAATTCAAAACCAACACAGCTAGAGGCAAAAAAGATATGTTCCTCTCTATTAATAGTTTTCAGCTTTTACACGGAAGTAAGATTTTGGATGTGCGCATACTGGGCAAACTTCTGGAGCTTCGTCGCCTTCATATACATGACCGCAGTTGCCGCAATGCCATTTTACTGCTTCTTCTTTTTTGAATACTTTGCCTTCTTTTACGTTTTCCAGCAGTTTCAGATAACGTTCTTCGTGTTCTTTTTCTACTGCTGCTACGCCTTCAAATAAGAATGCGATGTGATCAAAGCCTTCTTCTTTTGCTACTTTTGCAAATTCAGCGTACATCTGGGTCCATTCTTCGTTTTCACCAGCTGCTGCAGCTGCCAGGTTTTCCATGGTGCCGTCGATTTTGCCGCCATTTGCTAATTTGAACCACATTTTAGCGTGTTCTTTTTCGTTTGCTGCGGTTTCTTCAAAGATTTCTGCAATCTGAACATAACCGTCTTTTCTAGCCTGGGAAGCGAAGTATGTGTATTTGTTACGAGCCATAGATTCGCCTGCGAAAGCGTATAATAAGTTTTCTAATGTTTTAGTACCTTTTAAATCTGCCATGATGAGTTCCTCCTCAAAATTATATCTTTGATATTTTTATTTGTGTTAAGCTGTTTTGTTCTTATGATTAATATATACCACGAAAAAAACTTTTTAAACAGCTTTTACGCAAATTTTTTTTGAAATTTTTTAGGATACTTTGTTTTAGGACAACTTAGTAGTCCATTTTTCACAGTTCCATACATCGGTCACGACATCGCGATAAAATTCCGGTTCGTGGCAGATAATCAGAACAGTGCCTTTATATTCCTGCAGAGCGCGTTTTAATTCGTCTTTTGCGTCCACATCCAGATGGTTGGTCGGTTCGTCTAATACCAGTACGTTATTTTCACGGTTCATCAGTTTGCACAGACGTACTTTTGCTTTTTCCCCGCCGGATAATACCTGAATTTTGCTCTCGATATGTTTGGTTGTTAAACCGCAGCGAGCCAGCGCCGCACGTACTTCCTGCTGAGTAAAGTGCGGGAATTCATCCCATACTTCCTGCAGACAGGTTTTATCAGTTGGTTTGGTTTCCTGTTCAAAGTAACCGATTTCCAGGTTCTGACCTTTCATTACTTCGCCGGAGAGCGATGGAATTTCGCCTAACAGGCTTCTCAGCAATGTGGTTTTGCCGATACCGTTGGCACCAACTAATGCTACTTTCTGACCGCGTTCTAAAAGTAAATCCAGAGGTTTGGACAATGGTTTGTCGTAACCGATTACCAGCTGTTTGGTTTCAAAAATCTGTTTGCTGGTAGTGCGACCCATAATGAACTGGAAGGATGGTTTCGGTTTTTCGGCAGCCAGTTCGATCAGTTCCATTTTGTCCAGTTTTTTCTGACGGGACATTGCCATATTTCTGGTGGAAACACGAGCTTTATTACGGGCAACGAAATCTTTCAGTTCGGCGATTTCCTGCTGCTGGGCATAATATGCCGCTTCCTGCTGCTGTTTTTTCACTTCATAAATACGACGGAAATTATCATAATCCCCTACGTAACGATCCAGTTTCTGATTTTCCATATGATAAATCAGGTTGATTACGCTGTTCAGGAATGGAATATCATGAGAAATCAGCAGGAATGCATTTTCGTAATCCTGCAGATAACGTTTCAGCCAGTTGATATGGGATTCATCCAGATAGTTAGTCGGTTCGTCTAATAATAAGATGTCCGGTTTTTCCAGAAGCAGTTTCGCCAGCAGAATTTTTGTACGCTGACCGCCGCTTAAATCTTCTACGTCACGATCCAGACCGATATCATTCAGGCCCAGATGGTGAGCTACTTCCTCGATTTTACTGTCGATAACATAAAAATCGTTGGTGTCCAGCAGTTCCTGCATATCGCCAACGTCCGCCATCAGCTCATCCAGTTCTTCCCCTTCCAGCTCACCCATTTTCATATAGCTGTCGGTAATCTGCTGTTCAATATCATATAAATACTGGAATGCGCTTTTCAGTACGTCGCGAATGGTCATGCCCCGTTCCAGCACCGCATGCTGATCCAGATAACCAACACGTACACGTTTCGCCCACTCAATTTTACCGGCATCCGGCATCAGTTTACCAGTGATAATATTGATAAAAGTGGATTTCCCTTCACCATTGGCCCCTACCAGACCAATGTGTTCCCCTTTTAACAGACGGAAGGAAACATCGTCAAAAATCGCTCTGTCACCAAAGCCATGACTTAAATGTTCAACGGTTAAAATGCTCATGTAGTAACTCCTTTGCATCTTCTATTTGCTATGGGCATACTCACCCATTATATACATTGTACTATTGTTATTGTACTGAAAATTTCTGCATCCGGCAAGCCCTGACCTGTGTTCTTTTCCTGATTTTCCTGCCGTCTTTTCAAATTCAATCTATTCACCAGAACTCCACCCGCATAATAAAAACCGTTTCTGATGATCCGGTGCCCAGATTGCGTTTACAGCATCAAAAAAAGTTTCGCCGCCAACCCGGTGCTGAGAGAGTGTGCCCTGTACAACACGGCGTATTTTGTGTGGAATCAGCCGGTCATTTGCGGGAATACCAATGGCATAGGTATTATGTAACATCTGCATCTGACCCGCCTCTTCTCCCAGATAGAGCATGACATGTCCTTCACAATATAAAAGACTGCCTGGAGTTAATCCTGCTAGAAACTCCTTTTTCATGCCCGTTTCCATCGGGCTGTGTTTGATACCATACATCTGGAGCTGCTCGCTGCTGTTTCTCGGCAATAAAAGACCAAAAACCGCATATACATCCGCAGCAAAGGATGTGCAGTCGCGTCGAAATCCTGAGCCGCCCCAGCCATATGGCTCACCCAGCATTTTTTTCGCCTGGCTGATAATATTCTGCACAGACATCGGCATTGTTCCCGGTATCAGCCCGCCGTCTCTTTTCGTAAGAATCTGCTGAAACACCAGATTCCCGCGTTTATCTCTTGCAGGAATTCCAAGAAGAAGATTCTGTTCCGTTATATCATAAAGCGGAAGCCTCGTGCCCATCCACAGTGTCTGTATTTGTCTCCTGCCGTTAAAATCAATATAATTCAGCTTTTTGCGGCTATCCGCAGTCACGGCATATTCCCGGTTATTGCAGTATTGCTGCCAGCGTATTTCATCCGGCTCCAGAGCAAGAAAATCACGAAACACCCAGCCATATACCTGAGCAGTACGTATAAAACACCAGAGACCGCTTTTATCGGTACAATATAAAAGTACCGGCTCCCCCAGTTTTAAAATAGAAACAGCAAACCGGTCCAGCTCCCCGATTTCATTATCACGATAACTGCCGGCCATTGTGGGATACAAACGAATCTGCCCGTTTTTTACTGCAACTGCATGCTGTGGGAAAACCATTAAATTATCCCGGCTATCAGTTCCACCAGGCAGAGAATCAAGTATTTTCGTTTTTAACGCATTATAAAAGGCCTTTCCATATCTTATACCTTCTCTTGTATAACGCGGCTCCTGATCTAAATTTTCAAGGTGAAATAGATCTTTTAAAGCTGATATCGATATCAATAAATCATTTCTCGATAAATCACATAGTCCAGTTTCGTTTCGGCCATAGTTCTTCCAGTTTATTGCCTCAATCTGTGTCTGGTTTAACAGTATCCGGCTGCTGTACATATCTACCACTCCGTTTCCGCTTTTCAAGCATCATCAGAATAGTTTATGAAGGCATCGGGAAAGAAATGAATCCAGACAACAAAAAAAGTCAGCCTGCAGAATTGCAGACTGACTAATCTGGTGGAGGGAGAAGGATTCGAACCTTCGAAGGCGGAGCCAACGGATTTACAGTCCGTCCCCTTTGGCCTCTCGGGAATCCCTCCGAATAAAAAAATGGCTCCCCAAACTGGACTCGAACCAGTGACATCATGATTAACAGTCATGCGCTCTACCGACTGAGCTATTGAGGAGCATATCCCGGCAATGACCTACTCTCCCACGAAAAGAATACGCAGTACCATCGGCGCTGGAGGACTTAACTTCTGTGTTCGGGATGGGTACAGGTGTGACCCCTCCGCCATTATCACCAGGATTATTTTCTTTTCTTTGAAGTTA
>JAFOFM010000125.1 GCA_017387265.1 Peptococcaceae bacterium
CGCCGGGAACAAGCAATGGAATCCCGGGCGGGTAGCGCAGAATAAACTGCCCGGCAATGCGATTCACAGCATCGCGCCATAAAACGGATTCTTTTTCGGTGTAAAAGGCATCCTGTAATGGATACACTGCTTCCGGAATTTCCCGGCAGTAAAAGCTGGCCGATGGTGCAGTATCAATGGTGTGGTTTTGTGTTTTGCTGTGTGCATCTAAGGACAGCAGGGCGTTATAAAGGGTTTCACACCAGGCAGTGTCTGTCTGTACCGGCAGAATAAATAAAATGCCGTGGTTATCCTGCATTTCGCTGTAGATGGCATGATTCATGCGCAGGTATTCGTCCATCTCGGCGCCGCTTAATATATCGGATGTGATATAAAGCTTGAACGGATCCTGTTTCCATTCCGGCTTCCATAGTACATGAAGGGTGTCGAGTGTTTTTTCTATGCGGCTGTGAAGCGAATAAACGGCCTGTAAAGCGTTTTGGATATGAGAGTGACTATCTGTACCCATATAGATGCTGCCGGCTTCTAAAGATGCCATAATGAGATAGGATGGCGATGTGGTCTGCAGCAGGCTTAAAAAATGCTCTGGCGATGTACCGCGATAATTTTTATTTACCAGCAGCGCACTGCCCTGAGTCAGCACCGGCAGTGTTTTATGCCAGCTTTGCACTACAAGATCGGCACCGGCATCTAATAGAGAGGACGGCAAATCGTTATGAAAATGCAGATGAGAGCCGTGGGCTTCATCGACAATTACGGTGAGGCCATGGGCTTTGGCCAGCTGCACACATTCCACATTGTTTGCGGTAATGCCCTGGTAGGTCGGGTTTACTAAAATCAGGTTTTTACAGTCTGGATAGGTTTCGATATATGTTTTCAGTGTTTCGGCAGAAATGCCAAGAGGCAGGCTGGTATCCTCATCCAGCTCTAACGGCAGATAAACAGGTTTTGCGTGTGCCAGCAGAAGGCTGTGATATACAGACCGATGCACATGGCGAGGCACAAATACGGTTTTATTGCTGCACGCGGCCATTATAGAGGCCTGCAGACCTGCGGTGGTGCCGTTTACTAAATAAAAGCACTGGCCGGCACCGAAAATTTCGGCTGCCTGCTGCTGGCTTCGGGCAATGCAATCGGTGGAAAAATGAAGATTATCCAGTCCGTCGAGCTCGGTAAAATCGTATGATGCAAAGGTGCTGCCCCATGCAGCCTGCAGCAGCTGGGGCAGAAAAATGCCGTTTTTATGCCCTGGTGTGTGGCCTGATACCGGGTTTTTCCGGTGGAGCTGTTCCATACGCTGCCACAGATAAGGGATATATGGTTTATTCATAGGTATACTCCCGTAGCGTCAGCACATGGTGTGCCGCGCGTTGTATTCGTTAATAGTTGTATTGTATCATGAAATCCTGTCAACGGCAAAAAATATGTTATTGACATATGCCGGAAAAACGATATAATAGTCTTAATAAATGACATATGTCGATAATAGCAGGAGGTGAACTGCACGTGCCAAGGCCAAGAAAATGGCGCAATGTCTGCTGTCTGCCGGATAATAACCGTTTTGGACCGTTAAGCGGATGCGCTGGTTCGCAGGAGGTTATTCAGATGACGGTGGATGAATATGAAACCATTCGTCTGATTGATTTGGAAGGTATGAACCAGGAGGAATGCGCCGGCCATATGAATATCGCTCGCACCACGGTGCAGGGCATTTATCTGGAAGCTCGAAAAAAACTGGCACAGGCGCTGGTGGAAGGTCGAGTGCTTCACATTGATGGCGGTGACTATCAGCTTTGCGATGGCCAGAACAGCTGCTGCCGGAAAGGCAGATGCCATAAACGTCATGCAGGGCATTTAGGAACCGCGGACGAATTTTAATACAGAACGAATTTACAGGGAAGAGAAAAGGAGAATAGCATATGATTATTGCAGTTCCAGTAGAAGATAATGAAGTAGAAATCTGCCCGTCCTTCGGGCGCACCCCGCTGTTTTATTTTTATGACACCGAAACAGAAACAGGGGAATTTGTTGAAAACGAAGCGATGAATGCACCAGGCGGTGCCGGTATTAAAGCGGCTCAGACTGTTATTGATGCAAAAGCAGAAGTGGTTCTGGTACCTCGCTGTGGGGAAAACGCGGCAAAAGTGCTGGATGCGGCCGGTGTAAAATTATACGAAAGCGTTGGTCTGTCCATCGAAGATAATATTCAGGCTTATTTAGACAACAAGCTGGCAATCGTGACCGATATTCATCCAGGCTTCCATGGGGCAAACAGGGGGAAATAACATGAAAATTGCTGTGTTAAGCGGCAAGGGCGGTACCGGGAAAACTCTGGTATCGGTAAACCTTGCATCGGTGGCCGGCAATGCAGCCTATTATGACTGCGATGTAGAGGAGCCAAACGGCCATCTGTTTTTTAAACCGCAGGAGCTTGCGGAGGAAATCATTACGGTAAAATCACCGGAAGTTGATCCGGACTTGTGTGACGGCTGCCGAAAATGTTCGGATTTCTGCAAATTTAATGCAATCGCATCGATTCAGAATAAGGCTGTGGTCTTCCCGGATGTGTGTCATCCATGTGGCGGCTGCATGCTGGTTTGTCCGAATAAAGCGATTGCTGAGACACAGCGCCCGATTGGCAAAATTATGCGCGGTGTTTCCGGCGATGTTACTATCACCAGCGGGATGCTGAATATGGGCGAAGAATCGGGTGTGCCGATTATCCGGGCAATGCTGCAGGATATGAAAGCAAATCCAAACGATATGACACTGATTGACTGCCCGCCTGGCAGTGCCTGTGTGGTAATGGAAAGCATTATTGATGCTGATTACTGTGTTCTGGTGGCAGAACCAACGGTGTTTGGTGTACACAATCTGGCTATGGTGCATGAGCTGGTACAGATTTTTAACAAGCCGTACGGCGTTGTGCTGAATAAATGCTTTGA
>JAFOFM010000012.1 GCA_017387265.1 Peptococcaceae bacterium
ATAATAACATGGTGATTTTAGAATGTCAATAGATTTTGGTTTACTTTTGATAATATTTCGAGTATAATTGAGTAAAAGTTGGGTAACTCTTTGAGTAACTTTATCAAAAAAGAGAATGGTTCTATATAATGGTTCTATATAAAAGAGGTGATTGCGGGTGCGTGTAAAACGAATTGAGGCAGTAGAGGCATATATCCGTCAGGTGGGTTCGGTGTCCATTCAGGATTTGTGTGATGAATTTCATGTTTCCATTAATACGATCCGTCGTGATATTGATACTCTGGTGCGAACCGGCCGTGTGAAAAAAGTGTATGGCGGTGTGGTTTCTCTGGGACAGTCGGAATCGGATTCTACCAAACCGCAGACTCGTGAGCTGATGGACTTTGAGGTTCGTAATAAAGAATATCGGGATGAGAAAAAGGAAATCGCCAAAAAAGCAGCGGAATGTGTCAATCATGGTGATACTATTTTTCTGGATTCCGGTTCCACTACACTGCAGATGATTGCTTATCTTGCCGATAAAAAGAATCTGACGGTTATTACATATAGTATTCCGGCGCTGGCTGAACTTGCAAAATACCCGCAAATTCGTGCTGTGGCGCTTCCTGGTGTAGTGCTTGGCCGCACGGCATCTCTGGTTGGAAGCAGTACCTGTGAGGCATTAAGTCAGTTTAACTGTTCCAAAGCGTTTATGGGATGTACCGGTCTATCGCTTACCAAACAGCTGACCAATGCTACCTTTGAAGAATTCGGTGTAAAACAGACAGCGTTAAAACAGAGCCGGGTTCATTATCTTCTGGCTGACCACGAAAAATTTGGTCACGCAGCGCTCATGACTTATGGTAAAATAGAAGAAATGGATTATCTGATTACGGATGAACTTCCGGAGCAGGAGTATCTGGATTATTTGAAAGAACATCAGGTGGAGCTGCTTTTAACCAGTGAGGAATAGCCTGGGATTGTAAAAATGATGGAGGGATGTTTCATGGGCGGAAATGAACTTCTATTTTTGTTTGTTTTCTTTGTGACCAATGCAATTATGACCATTACCGGTTTTGCGGGAACAATGCTTGCTATGCCGGTATCTATTCTGCTTTTAGGGGTAGAGGATGCCCGGTTTATTTTAAACGTTACGGCTATTCTGACATGCGTATTCATCGGAATTCAGCAGTGGAAGTATGCCAATAAAAAAGAGCTGGCAAAAATTCTGTTTGTCATGTTGATCGGTATGGCAATGGGGACGGTGTTGTATCGTGTGATACCGCTGGATTTTCTGCTGCCGGCCTACGGGATTGTGATTATTATTGTATCGCTGCAGCGGTTGTTATTTCCGCAGGCGGCACAGCTGCCGCGCTGGGCGTATTTACCGGTATTGATTGCAGCCGGGATTATTCACGGGATGTTTGTTTCCGGAGGTGCGCTGCTGGTAATGTATGCGACGCTGGTGCTTCTGGATAAGTCGGAATTTCGTGCAACCATTGCAGCTACATGGGCTGTGCTTGACCCGACATTCTTTGTGCTCAACTTTGATCTGGCACTCTGGAATACCGAAAATATGATGCTGATCGGGGCTTGTATTCCGCTTCTGGTATTGTCGGTATGGCTTGGTAACTGGATGCACAAAAAAATCGGCCAGGACTGGTTTATGAAATTAACCTATGTATTGCTGGTTCTGTCGGGCTTATCGATTATTGTCTGATAAAATATATAAAAAGAGAGCACGTGGTAAGAAGTTTTTATTCTTATCGCGTGCTCTCTTTATTTATATCAATTGAGCTGTATTTTGGATTATAGTTTGCTTATTCCGGCAGAGTCTGAACCACACTCCGGCTGCAGTCTACCGAAACCATAATACCATCTTTCAGCCGACGGGTTGCTCCCAGTGCTGCAATGATAACCGGTTTTTCCAGTGCCAGACCGATAGTGGCTGCATGGCAGTCTGGTGTGGTATCTTCCGTGATAATGGCAGCGGCTTTGCGGAGCCATGGAAGAATTTCGTTTGTTGTGTAAGGAACGACAAGAATATCGCCTTCTTTACATTTTGCTTTTACTTCTTCCTGATTGCGGCATACGCATAACGGACCGCTGGTTTTCTGACTTCCGATACCGATGGCGTTTATTAATGAGCCGCCCACCTGTTTTACTCGGATCATATT
Organism: Peptococcaceae bacterium; assembly: GCA_017387265.1. Lineage (GTDB taxonomy): Bacteria > Bacillota > Peptococcia > Peptococcales > Peptococcaceae > UBA7185. The sequence continues at coordinate 2,157 of JAFOFM010000012.1, forward strand.
GGTGGTGCCGGCAATACCAACCGGTACCCCGGCGGTAATAACCACCAGATCCCCGTTTTTTACAAGTCCGGCCTCTTCAGCTGCGTCTACTGCTAGATCTACCAGCTCGTCGGAATTATGAGCATATGGCATTTTGACTGCGGATACACCCCAGTACAGACTCATCTGACGACGAAGCTGCTCATCCATCAAAAGTGCGATGATATCGGTTTTCGGACGGAAACGGCTGACCATCTGGGCTGTGATACCCCGCTGGCTTACACTTAAAATGGCATCTGCACCGATATCTAAAGCGGTGGTGCAGGCCGCGTGGGCCATAGCAGCGGAAATAGAAAGTTTTTCATTATGGTTTGCGATTATGGTTCTAGTGCGATCAATATCGGCTTCTGTACGTGTAGCAATGGCATGCATGGTTTGCACCGCTTCTACCGGATAGTGGCCGGAGGCTGTTTCGCCGGAGAGCATAATTGCGGATGTACCGTCATAGATGGCATTAGCCACGTCTGTGATTTCCGCACGGGTAGGGCGTGGTTTTTCCACCATGGATTCCAGCATTTGCGTTGCTGTTACGACTGGCTTGCCGCAGGCCATGCATTTGGCAATAATATCTTTCTGAATCATCGGGATTTCGGTAAAATCAATTTCAACGCCCATATCGCCGCGGGCAACCATAATGCCGTCAGCAACCGAGAGAATGTCCATCAGGTTGTTAACGCCTTCCCGGTTTTCGATTTTTGCAATAATTCGGATGTTGGAATTATGTTCATCGAGAATCTGACGCAAATCCCGTACATCGTCGGCAGTACGGACAAAACTTGCCGCAATAAAATCGAATCCCTGTTCAATGCCAAAAAGAATATCTTCCCGGTCTCTTGGGCTGACATATGGCATAGATAGACGGATATCAGGGATATTGACGCCTTTATTATTTTTCATAATCCCGTCGTTGAGTACACGACAGCGAATGGTAGTATCGGTGGTTTCTAAAACGGTCATGCGTACCAGGCCGTCATCCAGCAGAATTGCATCACCGGGTTTTACATCACCGGGCAGATTGGTATAGGTAATAGAGCATTTTGTTTCATCCCCGTCAACCTGGTCAGTATGAAGTGTAAATTCAGTGCCTTCTTTCAGAGTTACCGGGCTGTTGGCAAAGGTTTTAAGCCGTACTTCAGGGCCTTTGGTATCCAGCATGGCTGCGACAGGGAGGTTCAGTTCCTCACGCAGCGCTTTTAAAGCGTCGAGGCGCATCTTGTGACCTTCGTGGTCACCGTGGGAGAAATTAAAGCGAGCTACATTCATACCCGCCTCCAGCATACCGCGCAATACACCGTCGCGGTCGGTGGCAGGGCCAAGGGTGCATACAATTTTTGTTTTTCTCATGGATATAACCGCCTTTCGAATAAAAGATTCGATTGTCTATATTAATACTGTAGCATAAATACCCAGTTGTGAGAAGAGGTAGATTGTAAAAACAGGAAAAACCAGACCGCATTTTTATATCGGGTTGACTTTTGTCTGGAATATGTGTATGTTGTACTGGTAAAGTTTAAAACTTCAACTGATGAATTTGCTGAATTATTTTACATATTTACAGTGCTGAGACACTGCTGTATGATGAATAAAAAGCAGAAGCCGGACATTCCGGGATATAGCAGGTGAAAAGAGGAAAATGTATGCGTCTTGAACAACTAGAATATCTGTTGATGATTTCCAAATCGGCTTCGCTGACAGAAGCCAGTGAACGTCTGTTCATTACCCAGCAGTCACTGGGGAAAGCAATTCGTGACCTGGAAGATGAACTGGGAGTGGCACTGCTTTTACGAAATAATCGAGGCAGTGTGTTGACGAAAGAGGGCTATGAAACACTAGAGCAGGCAAAAGAAATTCTGGAAAAAGTACATGCATTGCAGAACTATTTTGAAAAAGAGGATGAAATTCTGCGTGGTAAACTGATTATACTCTGCAGTCAGGTTATGTTTTCAGATGAGCTTCCGCTGGCATTAGAATCATTTGCTCGTCAGTATCAGGAAGTAGAAGTAACCGCTATGGAAAAAGACAGCTACTATATGCCGATTTTACAAAAACATCTTCTGGAAACCGAAGATGCGGTTGTTATTAGTATTCTTCATATGCCGCAGGAAAAATCAATCGGAATGGATCGGATTTCGGATACATTGCAGTTTCATCCAATCTATAAAGCGCGATGGATGGCATGCATGAACAGCCGCAATTATCTGGCAAAACAGAAACAAATCCCTGTGGAAACGCTGCTGAAAGAGAAAATTCTTATCAGCAGTCCGGATTACCCGGAAATGGGGCTGGATTATGCACTGCTTACATCTTACGGAAAAGCAAATGTAAAGCGGCGGGTAAGCAATCTGGAATTATTTTATGGAGTTCTGGAAGAAACGACGGACTGTGTGGGGATTGTTCCGGATGTACTGCTTCGGCATAAGCGGGCA
>JAFOFM010000126.1 GCA_017387265.1 Peptococcaceae bacterium
CATTCGATGCATCAATTTTCGCTTTGCTGTTAGAATGGACTGTCGTTCCGGAAGCAACTGCAGGCAATACCGCAGCAACTGCAGGCGATGCCACCTGAAACAGCAGCGCCAGACACAACAGAACTCCAACCAGTTTTTTATATGTTTGACTCATAAAAATTCCCTCCGCACAAACAAAAGTTACAACTTCACGTTTTATTTTAAATAAAGTTTATCACTTGTAACTTTTTTTGTAAAGGATAAGTTTCATATTTTCTGGTCAATTGACTGCATTTTATAGGTTAATGTAACCTTAGAGTGCGGATTGTCTGCTTTAAAATTGCGAATAATACGTTTCAGAACCATTTCACAGTTTTCGTAACTGATGGTTGGCAGCAGAATCAGATACTGTGTTACGCTGTAACGGGTAAACACATCGCCGCGGCGCAGCGAAAACTGAATCGCTTTCCGCAGCTGCCCCATAGCTGCATTCTGGTGTTTTTTATTGCCCACCTTGTGATTATTGCCGTCGGTTACCGACAGCAGGCACAGATATACCGACTGGCCGTTTCGGCTTGCGGAACGGGTTTCCAGCTGATAAATCTCACGGAAGAGCGAATATTCACAGTAGAATGCCCCCGGATGATTATCTTCCTCCTGCAGTTTCTCGCTGATAACTTTCAGGTCCACCTCAATGCCATTGCTGACTTTGATTAATTCTTTGTAAAGGTCTGTCATGGCTTCGGACAGATTAATGCCGAATTCGCTGTAGAACAGATCCACCACATACTCATAGTGATTCAGTGCTGTCTGCTGTGCACCAGTCTCCAGCATTGCTTTTATCAGTTCATAATGCAGTGTTTCCTCGTAAGGATCAATGGAAACCGCATGCTGACAGACGGTAATAATCTCATGCACACGTTTCTGCTCTTTCAGCAGTTCCACACAGGCATGCACAATGCGCAGATACTCCGAATGATAATAGGTATTCACCGGCACCACCCATGGTTCCAGTGCCGATTTCGGCAGAAAATCCCCTTTGTAATAATCAATAGCGCTCAGATAATACATAACCTTCTGCTCAGCGTCTTCCGCCTCGTCACCTAATGTACACAGCGAAAGGAACTGGTCCGTATCCACAACAAAATTCAATTTGGGATTCCACGCATAAATGCCGCGGTTATAAATAATCATCTCTTTGCCTGGAGCAAAATCCAGCTCTTCTAACATCGTACGCAGACGATGCAGCAGTGTTTTCAGTGTATTTGCAGGATTTTCGGTGAACTCATCACCCCAGAGCAGTTCAATCAGTTCATTCTGTGTAATCTCTTTATCGCGAAATGTAATCAGATATTCTAAAATCAGCCATAATTTATGGGAACGACTGCTCTGATAATCAATCACTTTTCCGTTGTACTGTAGAGAAAATCCGCCCAGCATGTTAATCTGTAATTGATTTTCCATTTTGTCATCATCCCCTTCTCCACGATACATCTTTATCAGATACTTTCTTATTAATAGCGCAATAATGCTAACAAATATGATACCATATTTTCGGCAAATGTACAGTTCTTTTCACAAGAATTTGCTGCAATTCTGCTTAGTTCCACTTTATAGACGAATTTTCGACCCGCTGGTTCTCAACCTTGACAACGATGCGGTTTCCTGTTAGAATTAAGGCTGTTCTGGAGGGGTGTCCGAGCGGTTTAAGGAGGCGGTCTTGAAAACCGTTGAACTCTTGCCGGGTTCCGTGGGTTCGAATCCCACCCTCTCCGTTTTCCCGTCTGGTAAAAAAACTTTAAAAAAAGTGAAAAAAACACTAGACAATTCTCTTTTCGTATGTTATACTAACGGAGTTGGTACGAGGAGAGATGGCCGAGAGGCCGAAGGCGCTCCCCTGCTAAGGGAGTATGCGGGTCAAACTGCATCATGGGTTCAAATCCCATTCTCTCCGTTTCATATGCGCCAGTAGCTCAGTTGGATAGAGTGTTTGGCTACGAACCAAAAGGTCAGGGGTTCGAATCCCTTCTGGCGCATCTAAGCTGTATTTCGAATGAAATACAGCTTTTTTTATTATCTATGTATATTTACACGTATATTCCCACATCTCTGCAGCCCGAAAGGAACGATAATTATGCTGTTAATGGCCGCAACCAATTTATGCAAGACACACGGCTTAAAAGTTATGTTTGATCACATATCCGTCAATATTGATTCCGGCGATAAAATCGGCCTTCTTGGTATTAACGGTACCGGCAAATCCACACTGCTGAAAATTCTGGCCGGTGTGGCACAGGCAGATAGCGGCGAAATCCAGACCTCCAATCAGCTGGTGCTGGAATACCTGCCGCAGCATCCGGTTTTTGATGAAAATGCCACCGTACTGCAGCAGATTTTCCGCGGCGAATCTCCATTTATGAAAGTGCTGCGTCATTATGAACAGACTCTGGATGCATTAGAACGCGACCCGTCTAACGAAAAATTAATGCAGCAGCTTCTGGATTTAAGCGCTCAGATGGATGAACAGAACGCATGGCAGCTGGAAAGCGAAGCAAAAGCTATTTTAAACAAGCTGGGGATTCACGATTTCTCTGCCAAAGTATCCTCTTTATCCGGCGGGCAGCGCAAACGCATTGCACTGGCCGGGGCATTAATCCGCCCGTGCAATCTGCTGATTCTGGACGAACCGACCAACCATCTGGATAACGAAGCCATCGAATTTTTAGAGCAGCATCTGAAAGCAAAAAACTGCGCTCTGTTAATGGTCACCCACGACCGTTATTTCCTGGATCGTGTCACCAATCGGATTCTGGAATTATCCAATGCAAAATTATATGCCTACGAAGGCAATTACGAAACCTTTTTAGATCTGAAAACCCAGCGCGAAGAAAGCGAACGCCGCATGCAGGAAAAGGCTCACGCCCTTTACAAGCAGGAGCTGGCCTGGATGCGTAAAGGAGTAGAAGCCCGCCGCACCAAACAGAAGGCCCGCATCGAACGCTTCTACGAGCTGGAGGATTCCCTTACCAGTCAGCAGGACGAGAAAATGGAAATCTCTCTGCAGCACTCCCGCCTGGGGAAAAAGATTATCGAAATCGATCACCTTCGTAAAACCTTTGGTGATAAAGTCTGCATTGCCGACCTCAGCTACGCCGTTGTGCGGGATGACCGCATTGGTATCATCGGCAATAACGGACTCGGCAAATCCACCCTGTTGAATATTCTGGGCAAAGATATGCCGTACGATAGCGGCTCCGTTGTCTGGGGCGATACCGTGCGCATCGGCTATTACACGCAGGATAACAGCGAACTGCCGTTAAATATGCGGGTAATCGATTACATTCGCGAAAAAGGCGAATACATTCACAGCAGTGACGGTTCTCTGATTTCGGCAGCCCGTATGCTGGAACGCTTCTTATTCAGCGGTGCCCAGCAGCATTCGCTGATTCAGAATCTCTCCGGCGGGGAAAAACGCCGTCTTTATCTGCTTGGCGTATTAATGGATGATGTAAACGTGCTGCTTCTGGACGAACCAACCAACGATTTAGATATCCAGACTCTGCAGATTTTAGAAGATTTCATCGACCACTTCGCCGGGCCGGTAATCGCAGTCAGCCATGACCGCTATTTTTTAGACCGTATTGCACATCGCATTTTCTCGTTTGAAGGAAACGGCCGGGTAGAGATTCACACCGGCAATTACAGCGACTATGCCGAACGCAAACAGCTGGAAGAACCCGCTGTCACTGCACCGGCCGAAAAAGAGAAAAAAGCAGATACCCGTCAGCGCACACAAAAGCTCAAATTCAGCTATCAGGAAGCCAAAGACTACGAGACTATCGAAGCAGATATTGAAGCCTTAGAAACGAAAATAAACCAGTGTGACGCCGATATGGCAGCCAACAGCACAAACTTTGTAAAGCTGAACGAAATCGGAAAAGTGAAAGAAGAACTAGAAGCACAGCTTATGGAGAAAATGGAACGCTGGGAATATCTGATGGAAAAAGCTGAGCAGATTGCACAGCAGAAATAACATAGCACTTTACTGCATAAACGTCACACAAATACAAAAACCGGTTACGGCATCAAAACGCCGCAGCCGGTTTTTTGTTTGTCGC
>JAFOFM010000127.1 GCA_017387265.1 Peptococcaceae bacterium
ACAGGAGGAAAATCGTATTGAAGGCCTGGAACTGGGGGCAGATGATTATATTGTGAAACCGTTCAGTCCGAAAGAACTGGTGGCACGTATTAATGCTTTGGTTCGCAGACTGAATATTATTGATAAACAGCAGCCGGTGGAAGAAAAAGTGGAAGACGACGGCAGAATTGTTTCCGGCAAGTTTGTAATTCTGCAGGAAGAGCGAAAAGTGCTGAAAGACGGGCAGGAAATTGAACTGACACCTATTGAATATGCACTGCTGCGATTCTTTATGGAAAATACAAATAAAGCGGTACATCGTGACGAGATTCTGCAGAATGTCTGGGGAGACAGTTATGTTGGCGACTTTAAAATTGTGGACGTAAATATTCGACGGATTCGCCAGAAAATCGAGGACGATCCGTCTAATCCGAAATATATTGAAAAAGTATGGGGTTATGGTTATCGCTGGTCGGGAGGCGGTGAATAACAGTGCAGAGTATTCGCAAACAGCTGATTAGTAATTATGTGCTTGTAGCACTGATTACGGTACTGATGCTGGAGAGTATGTTCATGGTGGTTATCAGTCAGTATTATCTGGGTGGCGTAGAACGTATCCTGATGACAGATGTAGAAACCTCGGCAAACTTTTATAACCGGTCTGCCAACCAGGGCGATATTTATGCTAAGTCAAATTATATTTTTGAGAATCTTGATATGGAAGAAAAAGCTCTGGTAGAGGTGCTGGATTTGAATGGATGTGTTGTTATTGACAATACGGGTTCTTCTTCTGAAACGCCAGTAAATACCGGTGATTTTCATCAGGCGCTGCATGGAAATATTGAGTCCTGGACGGGACGCAGCGAACTGAATGAGTTAATTATTGCTGTTTCGGCCCCTATTTACGATGACAACAATATTGTGGGCGTGCTGCGCTATGTATCCAGCTTAGAGCCAACATATCAGATTATTATCCGGTATCTGCTTCTTTCGCTTCTGCTCGGTGCGACTGTTGTTGCGGTTTCCTTTGTTTTTGCCCGTGGTATGTCAAAACGTATTCTGGTGCCAATTCAGGAACTTGTACGCGTTACAGAGGAAGTTGCCCAGGGGAACTATAAAGTAACCGCCATCAAATATCATAATGATGAGATTGGACAGCTGGTAGATGCAGTAAATATCATGACCAAAGAAATCACTCGTGCTGATCAGGCGAAGAGTGAGTTCATATCTTCTATATCTCATGAATTGCGGACACCGCTGACTTCTATTAAGGGCTGGGCTGAAACCATGCAGGATATGAACGATGAGCCGGAAATTATAGAAGAAGGGCTGGGCATTATCGGAAAAGAGACAGACCGTCTGATTATTCTGGTAAATGATCTGTTAGATTTCTCTCGTCTGCAGGCACATCGTATTGAATTGAAAAAAGAAGAGTTTTCCATTAATCATCTTTTAGCTGATATTCACCACCAGTTTGCGGTGCGCTGCCATCAGGAACGGGTAAAAATGACTCTTCTGACAGACAATAACGAAAGCTGGGTATTTGCCGATTATAACCGTTTAAAACAGGTGTTTATTAACATTGTAGATAATGCAATGAAATTTACAGTAGGCCGGCCAAAAGCAGAAATCAAAATCAGCAGCCAGGTACTGGATGATCAGATTGTAATGATTATCGAAGATAATGGCAGCGGGATTTCGCCGGAAGATTTAAAACGGGTAAAAGAAAAATTCTATAAAGGCAGCAGTAATAAAAGCGGTACAGGGCTTGGATTGTCTATCGCCAGTGAAATTATGGAGCTGCATGGCGGGAAAATGCTGCTTGACAGTACGCAGGGAAAAGGTACAAAAGTGGTGCTGGTTATGCCGTATTATTATGATTATCAGCAGCAGTAAAAAAATATGAAAAAGACTTGCAATCTGAAATCAAAGATGCTATAATATGTCTTGTGATTTTCGCTGGGGTATCGCCAAGCGGTAAGGCAACGGACTCTGACTCCGTTATCCCTAGGTTCGAATCCTAGTACCCCAGCCAGTTGCGTATTCACCGGTTCAGTTTTCTGAACCGGTTTTTTATTTTTCTCTTGTCACGCAGTACACAAGCGTGTAAAATATTTGAGGATATTGATTTTAAATATTTTTAAACATATTAAATTAAATGGATGGTGGAAACGTATGACAATTTATATTACCGGTCATAAAAATCCAGATACAGACTCTATTTGTTCTGCACTGGGCTATGCAGCATTAAAAGGCGAAGGCTATGCAGCTGGTCGCTTAGGCAATGTAAATCCGGAGACACAGTTTGTATTAGACCACTTTGGTGTGGCTGCTCCAGAACTGCTGGGTAACATGGCAGGTCAGGAAATTATTCTGGTAGACCATAATGAAGCCGCGCAGAGCGCTGATGGTATTGAAGAAGCGAAAATCCTGGAAATTCTGGATCATCATAAAATCGGTGGCTTAAAAACTTCTGAACCAATTCTGTTCTGCAATGTTCCTGTTGGTTGTACAGCAACTATCGTGACCATGTTCTATAAACAGCAGGGTAAAACTCCGGATGCGAAAACAGCTGGTTTATTATGCTCTGCAATTTTATCTGACTCTCTGGCATTCCGCTCTCCAACCTGCACTGCAGTGGACAAGGCTACTGCACTGGAACTGGCTGAAATTGCAGGTGTTGCTGATGTAGAAGCTTATGCAAAAGAAATGTTTGTGGCTGGCAGTGAACTGGGCAGTAAAACCGAAAAAGAAATTCTGTATCTGGATTTCAAAAAATTCAGTTCCGGTGAAACTACCTTCGGTGTTGGTCAGGTAAGTTCTATGAGCGGTGAAGAACTGCAGGAATTAAAACCTCGTATGCAGAAATACATGGAAGAAAGTTTTGCAGAACACGGCGCAGATATGCTGTTCTTTATGCTGACTGACATTATGGATGAATCCACTGATTTAATCTATTGCGGTGAAGGTTCTGCTGCTGCTGTAAAAGCAGCATTTACATCCGATGCAGAGGACAGAACCTACTTAAAAGGCGTTATGAGCCGTAAAAAACAGATTGTTCCACAGTTAACAGACGCATTAAAATAAAGTTTGTTAAATTTTAAACAAAAAATCACAAAAAACAGTTGCATTTATGTAATGCGTCTGCTATAATATGTCTTGTGATTTTCGCTGGGGTATCGCCAAGCGGTAAGGCAACGGACTCTGACTCCGTTATCCCTAGGTTCGAATCCTAGTACCCCAGCCAATGCGTATAATCCGGTCTAGACTTTGTCTGGACCGGTTTTTTATTTGAAAATTTTTGTTTTTTAGATTGACTTTGCGCAGAAAAAAGCGTATAATACTACTCTGTAAGCGCATGTCGCTGAAACCGCGCGGGCTGGGTTTGAAAACGCAAGCGCGTTACCTAAGTTCAGGCGAGTATTTTGAAGGAGGTGCAGAGAATGTACGCAATTATCGAAACAGGTGGGAAACAGTACAAAGTTCAGGAAGGCGATGTAATCACAGTTGAATTATTACACGCTGAAGCAGGTGAAACTGTAAACATCGACAAAGTATTAATGGTAAACAAAGACGGTAACTTAACCGTAGGTGCTCCATACGTTGCTGGTGCTAAAGTTGAACTGAAAGTTGAAGAAAACGGTAAAGCTCCAAAAATCGTTGTATTCAAATACAAAGCTAAAAAGAACTCCCGTAGAAAAAAAGGTCATCGTCAGCCTTTCACAAAAGCAACTGTAGTAAAAATCGAAGCGTAAGCTGATGATAAAAGTACAGCTTGTAAAAACGGGAAATACCATAGAGGGATTTCAGATATCAGGGCATGCCGGTTATGCCGAACATGGACATGATATCGTATGCGCAGCGGCCTCATTTCTGGCTATTACTGTGGTGAACAGTCTGGAAGTTCAACTGGGCTGTGAAGGCATTGTAAAAGGCGGAGAAGATGGTTATTTATCCTATCGTCTGCCGGAAGAGTTAACGGAAAAGCAGCAGGAAACAGCGCAGGTTATTATGAGAACTCTGGAAACAGGGTTTCAGAATCTGAAAGAAGAATATCCCAAATATATTTCTATACAGAATTTGAGAATTAAGGGAGGTGCATCGAAATGATGAAATTAAATCTTCAGTTATTTGCATCTAAAAAAGGGGTAGGTTCTACCAAGAACGGTCGTGACTCCGAATCCAAACGTCTGGGCGCAAAACGTGCTGACGGTCAGTTCGTACTGGCTGGCAACATCCTGTACAGACAGAGAGGTACCAAAATCCATCCAGGTAACAATGTTGGCATTGGTGGCGATGACACTTTATTCGCTAAAGTGGACGGTATCGTTAAATTTGAAAGAAAAGGCAAAGACAAAAAACAGGTTAGCGTATATCCTGTAGCTGAATAATTGCCGGAAATAAAAGGCGGGCTGCTTAAGCAGTCCGCCTTTTTGTGTGCCTGTTATTGTTCCATTTGTTTAGCTAGAAATGAAGCTGCGGTTTCTACCAGTTTCAGTTCCAGTTCGCTCATGCGGGTACCGCTGTTTTTAGTGGCAATGATAACGGTGCCGATAGGGTCTCCTTCTGCAATAATAGGTGCCATTACCTGAGAAGTAAACGTTTTTTCAATACCATTATCAGTATTGTTACGAAACAGGGTATGTAGAGCAGTATCGGCGACACTGATAGCTTTACGATCATCCATAACTTTTTCGGCTGCTATCCCGATAGATTTGCCGATAAAATCTTTTTTGGATGCGCCGGCAATCGCGATAATCTGGTCACGGTCTGTGATGATAGCAATATGCCCGGTTGCTTCGTAAAGTGAATCGGCATATTCCTGTGCAAATTCTCCCAGCTCTCCGATAGGGGAATATTTTTTTAGAATGACTTCTCCGTCGTGGTCTACAAAAATTTCTAAAGGATCACCTTCGCGGATACGCAATGTGCGACGGATTTCTTTAGGAATAACGACTCTCCCCAGATCATCAATTCTGCGTACGATGCCTGTTGCTTTCATATGTGAAAACTCCTTTCAAATAGTTCCTGCTATTCTGTTGTTCTGATAGAAAGTATTTGTTATTTCGGAAAAAATATGTGACCTTTTCATCAGTAAAATTTACCTTTGCTGATTTTAACGGTAAAGATTGCAGGCGAAATCCGGTGTGAAGTAATGCGCAAATCCATGAAACATGGTATAATCGGTACGGGAGGAATTCAATATGTCATCGGGAAAAAAAGAACAGAGATTTGATAAGATTGAATTTATAAATCAGCTGGTGATTACGCTGGTGCTGCTTTCGATTGCAACTGCCATAAACTGTATTGTTGTATTTTCGTATGAGAGCACGACAAATGTATCCGGTGTATTTTTATTATCGGTTATTATGGTTTCCATGCTGACCGGGCAATATTTCTGGGGGATTGTTAGCGCTGTTTATGGCGTGATTGCGACCAACTTTTTCTTCATGTATCCGTTTTTTCAGTTTACGTTGTCGCTGGATGGTTATCTGTTAACCTTTATTATTATGGCGGTAACCTCCATACTGACTTGCGCCATGACGGTAAATATGCATAACCAGAGAGATATGGCAAAACATCGTGAGAAAATGGCTTATCTGATGAATGAGATGGATCGTAAGCTGTTACGTGCAGACACCCGAGAGGAAATCATTGAACTTCTGATGGAGCATCTTCATATTCAGACAGAACGCCCGGTGTTGTATCTGGAACATATGGAAAGTGAATTTATTGTTCTGGATGAACCAGAGATTTCGGAAGAAGCGTTTGAACTGCCGAAACAGATGGTAAAAATAGAAGAACGTCATATGCCGGAATATTATCGCAACGCCCGTCGGGCACTGGCAGAAAAACGTATTATCCGGGATGATCTGGATCCGGTAAAAGGGGATGGCGTGCTTTGTATGCCAATCTTATGGCAGGATAAAGTGTTTGGGGTAGCCTGCGTTATTTTAG
>JAFOFM010000128.1 GCA_017387265.1 Peptococcaceae bacterium
CGGGAGTGTTCTGCATCTGTTATGATTGTCAGCGTATTGATTTATTTTTATCCCCTTTGCGTATTAACTTGTTTTATCTTCCACGTCCATCTGTGTCAGCAGATTCTCTGCCGTGCGGATTTTATCGGCAAGGGTTCGGGGATTATCATACACCTGTACACTGGTGCCTCCGGTAAACTGCACCTGTGTTCTGCCATCGGTGTGGATAATCTTTTCTGCATGATGCAGCACAATATAGCCGGTTGCGGTATCGTATTCGCCAATCTTCTGCCGGCCTTTCACCGGCACCAGGCTGAATTCCTTTTTCAGCACAAGCGGTACACGGCGGGCGTTTTTTCCCAGCATAGTTCGGCTCTGGCGGGTCAGAATACCGGTGCTGCTGCGCAGATGAAACAGCAGATCATCCAGCACCCAGCACAGCCGCTTGGGAATATAATCTTTTGTGCCATCCAGATAGCTGATTTCTGTGCCGTTAGTACCGTCAGGCAGATACACCGGCAGGATGGCACAGATCTCCCGCCAGTGTGTTTTATACTTTGGCAGCTTTATTTGAATTTCCGTAAGCAGGCCTCCTTTTTATCACTCGTTCTGCTATGCGATTTCCCCCCGGTTCCATGCAGTTTCATAGGCGATGGCCTCCTCCACATTCGTTACTCTGTTTTTGTCGTAATTGCTGTAGATACGGCTGATATACTGCCAGCTCATATCGCTGCGAAGTGATGCCTGTTCAAATACATGGCGCAGCAGCTCGCCTTTCTGTTCGCTATAAATGCCGTAGTGTTCACCCGTATCGGTAACACTCAGCGTATGCACATAGCCAAACACCTTTTCACAGTCATCGGGTGTTGCCTTTTTGCCGCGATAGCTGTACAGCAGTTCATCGGCTAATGCCTGCATCTTCTGTAATTCAGCTGCCGTGGTCAGATACTGCTCCCGGCCATAGCGTGTAAAACCATCGGGAGTCTCCGGCATCGATTTCGCGTCCGCGCTCTGGCTGGAACAATCATAATAATCCTCTGGTATTACATCATTCCAATTCTCATTGTCATTGTCATAGTCATTGCCATTTACATTGTCATTGTCATACTCATTCTCATTATCAGCTTTTTTTGCTTTCGAATGCTTTCTGGTAAAACCATTTGGTTCTTCTGAATATTCCGGCAGAAGCTCCGGCTGCTGTTTTGCTGTTTTAGGTCTGCCGCCTTTTTTACCGGCTTCCCGTCGTTTTTCGCAGGTTTCCTCATAGCGTTTGCGGTCAATGTCCATCTGCTGCCGTAAAAATGCCAGCATCATCGATACCATTGGATCGGTTACCTGGGCTTCACCGGTATCGGCATATTCGTACACCGCTTTTAAAAGTTCACCAGCCTGCTCATTGGTAAGCATATTAACCTGTTCCCGATGCTGGGTGTACAGAATGAAACTGCGTTTCTCTGTTTTGTCAGCGGTCTTTGCCATGTTTATTCCTCCTGCCTGTTTATGCCTGTTCCTTTTCCTTCTGCCGCATTTCGCGTACAGCAGGGATGCGTTCATCAAAAAATATCCGGTCGGCCATCAGCCGCTTAAAAAAGTATTCCTGGCCGCGGGCGGTGACTTTTGTTGTCTTTTCCGTTACTAAGTTCCCGCTGCTGTCCGTACGGGTGTGAATATATACTTCCATCAGCTTCAACTGCAGACTTTTCTGCGTCGGCAGATTGTAGCTGCTCTGTTTCTTATATACATAGCCGTTTTCTCTGAGCCACTCAAACAGGCGGTTCTGCCCGATATCCAGGCCATTCTGTTTTAAACGTCCGGCCATCTCCCGCACCAGAATGCTCTCACTGCCGGCCGTTACGGTATCTGCAAACAGCACCTTATACTGCTGTGCCTCCAGCTTTGCTTCTGCTTCTCTGCGTAAAGTCCGCTCGTTCTGCAGCTCTTTTGTCATAAACTCCAGCAGACTGCCCTGCCAGTTATCGGTATTCTGCGCTGCGCATGGTTCTGTGGTTAATTCATTTTCCATGGTTGATTCCCTCCTGACTAAAAGCGACTGTTACGCAGCATCCTCCAGATAGCGTGTGAAGAAGATTTCGTGCACTTCCTGCGTTGTCATGCAGAGTGCATAGGCAAGACGCAGAATTTCATCAAAACGGAACTGGCTTTCTCCCCGCATGCGGCGTGACAGCGTTTTCTGACTGATAAGTGTGGCCCTGCCTGCTGCTGCAACACTGCCGAAACATTCTACCATGATTGCTTTTAAACGGGTCAGGTCTGTATAACTGCCCAGTTTTTTTCGATTAAGCAGCAGTTCCAGTGTAATAATCCGTGATTTCCGTGTTGCTTTGTTCATTGTTTTCATAAAATCTACCTCTTTCTGTAAATACTCACCGGTGTGGAACATATCATAGCATGCAAAGCATAGTTCTGCAATACTGCAATTGACAAAATCTCAAAAATGGCTAAAAGCTATGCAATCCATTTCACATTCCGGACAATATTGTCTATTCTGTTAGCAAGATTTTGGATTATCACGACATCGATACAATGTAAATATCCAATGTATCATACAAATTAGAATTTGCACGATGAAACGCATATATGCTTAAACGCTAATGAAAAAGACCAGCCTCTGACGCTCTGTCAAAGACTGGTCTTTTCTTTTGTTCTGCAATGTGATTCTTCCAAAATGCTATTCGGCAAAGTTCTTTGCTGCACCGGCAAAGGCTTTCAGTTTGGCATATACTCTGCCATGTACCGAATCGGCCGGGAAGTTTCCTTCTGCATCCCGTTCTCCGGCAGGAGTTCCCATCATCAGTTCAATGCCCTGATTGATATGAGAAATCGGGTAAATGTGGAACTGGCCGTTTTTCACAGCTTCTACCACTTCATCGTTTAATACCAGATCCTTCACATTGGATACCGGAATCAGCACACCCTGTTTACCGGTTAAACCCCGTTTTTTACACAGGGAGAAGAACCCCTCGATTTTCTGGGTAACACCGCCAATGGCCTGAATATCGCCTTTCTGGTTTACCGAACCGGTTACCGCTAAATCCTGACGAATCGGCAGTTCGGCAAGAGACGATAAAATACAGTACAGCTCGGTGCTGGATGCACTGTCGCCATCGATGCCGTTGTAGTTCTGCTCAAAACAGATCCGGCAGGAAAGTGCCATTGGAAACTGCTGCGCATAGGTCTGGCCTAAAAAGCCGGTGATAATCTGTACGCCTTTGTCGTGAGTCTGGCCGCTCATGAGAGCTTCTTTTTCGATATTCACAATACCCGATTTGCCCATATAGGTAGTAGCGGTGATGCGCGACGGTGTCCCGAAGGCATAGCGGCCGGTATCCAGCACAGCCAGGCCGTTAATCTGCCCGATTTCAGCACCGTCGGTATCAATCATAATCACGTTTTCTTCCAGCATCTCATTGAGATGTTCCTCGTACAGACACAGACGATCTTCTTTTTCCTCAATGGTCTTGCGGATGTGAGCTTCTGTAATAACAGGTGCATTATCAAACTGGGCCCACACGTTTGCTTCGCCCATAATTTCCGACAGCTGGTTAAACTGGGTCGATAATTTATCCTGGCGGGACACACTGCGGGAGGAATACTCCACAATGGCGCATACCGCGCTCACATCAAATTCCAGTGTCTGCTCCTGTTCAACAAAGCTTTTCACATAGCGCGCCACTTTTGCAACATTCTCGTCATTTCGTGCCATTTCCGAGTCAAAAGCTGCACGAATCTTGAAGAACTTGTCAAATTCCTCATCGTAAGAACTTAACAGTTCATAGTAGTAGTCGCTGCCAACCATAATCACTTTGATGCTGGCCGGAATCGGTTCCGGTTTCAGCGTCGGCACAACCTGCATATTTAACAGCTCGCGGATGGAATCCATGTTAATCTCGCCTGTTTTAATCACGCGGCGCATTGCCTCCCATGCCTGCGCACTGGACAGAACATCCTGCGCCTGCACAATCAGGTAGCCGCCGTTGGCCTGATGGAACAGCCCGCCCTTGATTTTCATAAAGTCGGTAGTAAGATTGCCGTATTCGTTATCGTATTCGGTTTCACCCATCAGGTTGCTGTATGTCGGGTTAAAGCTTACCACAACGGGAGCACCGACAGTTTCCGAATGGTCTACAATCAGGTTGACACGGTATTTCAGTGTGGCATCCTCTTCCTGTTTTCTGCCCATACCGGTAAGCAGTGCTGTAAGATTCACTTCCTCCGGTTCCTCTTTTTCCATAAACTGATCCAGATGC
>JAFOFM010000129.1 GCA_017387265.1 Peptococcaceae bacterium
ATACGGGAACGCCCCTACGCAATCTAACTGCATTTCTTCCAGGAAATTCAGCAGATTATGATACTGCTCCTCAGTTTCCCCCGGAAAACCTACAATAAAGGTCGAACGCAGGGTAATATCCGGCATACGGCTGCGCAGTTTCTGAATCAGGGTTTTGATTTCTTCTACCGTAATTTTACGATTCATGCGTTTCAGCACTTCATCGTCGCCATGCTGCAGCGGAATATCTAAATACTTGCAGATTTTTTCTTCACTGGCAATGTAATCGATCATTTCATCGTCAAAATTATTCGGATATGCATACAGCAGACGAATCCAGCGAACCTGCGGAATGGCAGCCAGTTCTTTTAATAAATCCACCAGTGCAACACGACCATATAAATCCTGGCCGTAATAGCTGGTATCCTGTGCTACCAGAATCAGCTCGGTAACACCGTTTTCCGCTAATAATACAGCCTCTTCTTTAATCTGTTCAATGGTTTTACTGCGGTAAGGGCCCTGCATTTCCGGAATAACACAATAGGTGCAGTTATTATCGCAGCCTTCCGAAATACGCAGATATGCATAATGCTCCGGTGTAGTTACAATACGCGGTGCATTTCCTTCTTTGCTTTCCTCGGTCCAGTTGGTATGCACTATAATTTCCTGCTGGTCTTTATGATTTTTAATAATCGATACAATCTGGCGGTAGTCGTTTGTACCAACCAGAATATCTACTTCAGGCAGTTCCTGCGCCAGTTCCTGTGCATATTTCTGAACCAGACACCCAACCGCCACCAGCAGTTTGCAAACGCCCTGTTCTTTCCACTGAGCCATCTCTAAAATAGCATTGATGGACTCTTCTTTTGCAGCATTTACAAAACCGCAGGTATTAATAATAATAATTTCCGCTTCATCGTACTGTTCGGTCAGTTCATAACCCTGTTCCTGAAACAGCCCCATCATAGTTTCGCTGTGTACCAGATTTTTAGCACAGCCCAGCGATAAAATACTTACTTTTTGCAAGGTACAACCCTCTTTCCAGTATTCGGCACCAATCAGATACCTTTTTTACATTTCATCTTTACAGTTCACAACACAAATTATATCCTGTTCCGGTAAAGCACCACAAAAAACAGGGGTCGATTCCTCACGGGACCCCTGCCTTTTTTATTGTGTCTGTGTCACATAGTCTTCCAGGTTAAAGGATTTTTTCACAACCTGTCCCTGATTGCCAAGTACACCTAAATCCTGACCATTCAGTGTTACTTTTACAACACCGGAGTTACCCAGATTCAGCTGGATATTCTGTGCAGCTTTAATATCCTGCACCTGTCCCTCTGACATCGTAGTTTCGGTCAGTTTGCCATCTACCGTAATCTGCATCCAGCACTGATCAACGGCATTCGGATTTGCATTTATAATTTCCAGACGCATTTCCAGACCATCATAAACCGGTGCTTCCGGTTCCTGTGGCACTGCAGGCTCTTCTGGATCTTCAGGTGTCTTTTCCGGTTCCTGATTTTCTTCAACCTGCTGCTCCATCTGCTGTTCCGGCTGATTTTCGTTCGCCATTTCTTTACTGTAAATACCCTGAATTACAAACAGCAGAAGAATCGCCGCCAGGCTCAGAATAATAATCAGTTTGGCATTTTTATTCAGCGGTGTTTCTTCAAAACGCTCTGATGTATTTTTTCGTTTTGGTGTAACGGCCAGTTTGCGTGGAGGTTCCGGTTCTTCCATTACCTCTGGAATTTCCGGTTCTTTCACTTTCGGTTTCATAACCTCTACTACATCCGGACGGTCTTTAATACCCAGATATTTCAGATACGCGGTTGCAAACCCTTTCGCATATACATCGCCAGGCAGTGCATCAAAATTTTCTTCTTCCAGCGCCCGCAAATATTTCGTACGAATCTTGGTCGCTTCTGCAACCTCTTCCAGTGAAATCCCCAGTTCTTCTCTTGTCTTTTTCAGAATTTCCCCGATTCCCTGCAAATCTGTCACCTCCAGTGACTTTATAATTCTTCCGAGTTTACTATAACACATGAAGCAGAATTCCCGCAAGGCAATTACAAAACATTCACCATTTTGTAATCAATCCTTTATATTTTCTTTAGCTTATGTCATTCTGCCTGCATTCATACAAAGGTTCTCATGCAAATATTCTCACTGAACGATTCTTATACTATGATTCCGTTATAGTTCCCCGTTTTCAATCATTTCGTTGTATCGCGCCATAGTTACTTTAATCTGACGCGGTTTACTGCCTTCATACGGCCCCACTAATCCGCGCTGTTCCATCTGATCCACAATGCGGGCTGCTCTTGTATAGCCGACGCGGAACCGGCGCTGCAGCAATGAAATCGAAGCCTGTCCATTTTCAATAAACAGTTTTGTTGCCTCAGGAATCAGATCATCCCATTCTTCCTCCTGATCACCGCTTGTTTCGGTATTTACAACCGCGGTCCCGATTTCCTCATTATAAACCGGCTGCGCCTGATTTTTTACCGCATCGGTGATGCGTTCAATCTCTCCATCGGATACATACACCCCTTGAACACGCTGCGGTTTCGGCATACCGGTCGGATAAAACAGCATATCGCCGCGACCCAGCAGTTTTTCAGCGCCGCCCATATCCAGAATGGTGCGGGAGTCTGTCTGTGACGATACCGCAAATGCGATACGGCTTGGCATATTTGCTTTGATAATCCCGGTAATAACATCTACCGATGGACGCTGTGTCGCAACTA
>JAFOFM010000130.1 GCA_017387265.1 Peptococcaceae bacterium
ACAAAGGCTTTTTCCGGAATTTTTCCGTAAACCGCTTCCCATTCCAGAATATCTTCTACAGTCAGAACATAATCGGCGTTTTCCGCTACGGCATCTTCTTTATTAATCACGCAAAGCGGCATAACCGATTCTTTAATCGTCACCTCATCCAGAGTACGGCCACCTTTTACCATATGAGCCGGTGCATCCACATGGGTGCCATACTGCCCCACGGTTGTATACGCATGAGCCGCAAAAATCGCTTCTTCCAGATTCATTTTCTCCTCAACCTGAAGTGCCGGCCAGCCAACCCAGTGCGGAGTTTCCGGGCTTAATTCGTGGCTCAGATCCACCCATTTGTAATGATTCTCCCAGTCGCCAAGCATCTGCCATAATGCCAGATTTGCCATAAAAATCCCTCCATCCGTAATTTTATATGTTTTCCGATAAGCATCGATAAATTTATTATAATCGATAACAAACAGTATCGTCTATAAAATACACGAGAAATACAAAATACGCAGACAGAAATAAAAAGAGCATTATCTCAAAATAAGATAATGCTCCTGAACGGTTTTTTATTATTCACACTGTAATGCAGTAATTGCAATCATATCTACAACATCCTGCACGCTGCAGCCGCGGGATAAATCGTTAACCGGTTTTGCCATACCCTGCAGGATTGGCCCGATTGCAGTTGCATTGGCAAAGCGCTGTACCAGTTTATAACCGATATTCCCTGCCTGTAAGTCCGGGAATACTAATACATTGGCATGACCAGCCACGTTGCTTCCTGGCGCTTTTTTCGCTGCTACAGAAGGAACTACTGCGGCATCCAGCTGCAGTTCGCCATCCACTGCCAGCTCCGGCTGTTTTTCTTTAACGATAGCCAGCGCTTCGGTTACTTTATCTACATTTTCGTGTTTTGCCGAACCTTTTGTAGAGAAGGAGAGCATTGCCACATTTGCTTCGCCGCCAATCAGGCTGCGTTTTGTTTCTGCACAGCTGATTGTAATGTCAGCCAGCTGCTGGCTGTCCGGATTTGGATTTACCGCACAGTCACCAAAAATGAATACGCCATTGTCACCGTAAGTGTCTTCCGGCAGAATCATTACAAATGCACCAGATACAGTTTTAATGCCAGGTTTGGTTTTTACGGTCTGTAATGCCGCACGTAATACATCACCGGTTGTGTTTTCAGCACCAGCCAGTAAGCCGTCAGCCAGACCTTTCATCAGCATCAGGTTCCCGAAATACAGCGGATTACGTACAGTCTGAGCCGCTTTTTCCGGTGTCATGCCTTTATTTTTACGCAGTTCATAGAATAATTCTGCGAACGCTTCCAGATGTTCGCTGCTGGCGATATCTACGATTTCAACACCATCCAGAGCAATGCCTTCCTGTGCCGCGATACTGCGGATTTCTTCCGCATCACCTAACAGTACCGGTGTTGCCAGCCCTTCTGCCGCTGCAATAGATGCACCTTTTAATGTGCGAACCTCAGTACCTTCCGGTAATACAATTCTGCGTCTGTTTGCTTTTGCTTTTTCTTTAAATCCTGCTAATAAATCCATAGTGCGCCTCCTTGTCAATTTTTCAAATTCAAATAAATATGTTCTATAAACATACTTGAAACGATATTCACAAAAATGTCCCGAAAATAAAAATGTCCGACACTCCGCCGGAAAGTTTCCCCGACGGAATGTCTGACATGATTTTAAAAATTAGTTGTTGCCGAATGCAGCCGCTACAGTATCCTGAGCGATTGCCAGTTCTTCGTTGGTTGGTACAACCCATACCTGTACGGAAGAACCTTCTGCACTGATATTAACTTCTTTGCCGCGTACATTGTTTTTCTCTGCATCGATTTTGATGCCCAGGAAATCCATATCTGCACAGATTTCTTCACGAACGTCAGGACCGTTTTCACCGATACCAGCGGTAAATACAATTGCATCTACACCGTTCATAGCTGCTACGTAGCTGCCGATGTATTTTTTAACACGATAGATGAAGATATCTCTAGCCAGTTTTGCCTGTTCGTTACCGGCAGCGATTGCATCGTCAATTTCACGGAAGTCACTGGATACGCCGGAAACGCCCATCAGACCGGATTCTTTGTTCAGCATCTGGTCCATACGTTCCGGTGTGAAACCTTCGTGTTTCATCAGGTACAGAACTGCAGTTGCGTCGATGTCACCGCAGCGAGTACCCATCAGCATACCTTCATGTGGAGTGAAACCCATGGAGGTATCTAACACTTTACCATTTTTAACAGCTGTGATACTGGAGCCGTTACCTAAATGGCAGGTGATGATTTTTAATTCTTCAACTGGTTTGCCCATCAGTTCAGCTACACGGCCGGATACATATCTGTGGGATGTACCGTGTGCACCGTAACGACGGATTTTGTGTTTTTCAGCGTATTCTTTTGGCAGACCATAGGTGTAAGCCATTGCAGGCATTGTCTGATGGAATGCGGTATCGAATACTACTACCTGTGGTTTGCCAGGCATTACTTTAGAGCATGCGTCAATACCTTTTAAGTGTGCAGGGTTGTGCAGAGGAGCCATTGCGCCGTATTCTTCGATTTTTGCGCGTACAGCATCGTCAACCAGGCATGCTTTGCTGAATGTATCGCCGCCCTGTACGATACGATGACCAATTGCATCGATGTCATCCAGAGATTTCAGACCAGCTTCTTTCGTTTCCAGTAAGCCGTTCAGTACCAGTTCTACCGCTACTTCATGGTTTGGAATTTCCAGTTCGGTTTTGTTTTTCAGGCCTTCTGCTTTGATAGTGAAAATACCAGATGGCAGACCGATTTTTTCTACCTGACCCTGAGCCATTACAGATTCATTGTCCATGTTCAGCAGCTGGAATTTTAAAGAAGAGCTGCCGCTGTTGATTACCAGAATAATCATTGTTTTGTTCATCCCCCAATTTATTTCTCTGCCTTCGGCAGATAATTCTTTTTTGTGAGTCCTTGGACGTTATCCAAAAAACTTATGTCTTCACACAACTTTAATTATACCTCTATCAAAATTCCTTGTCAACACACAGGAAGCGCACGCAGAAGCTTTTGATAGAGCAATTTGTCATCCTCTTTAAAAACATTAAATATAATCCGCTGAATCGAAGTTTCTTTTTCTAAAAAATCTGTCACTGTCTGAATTGCGATTCTGGCAGCCTCTTCTTGCGGAAAACCGAATACACCAGTAGAAATACAGCAGAATGCAACCGAATGAAGCTTATATTCCGCCGCCAGCTCCAGACAGCTCCGATAGGAACTCTGCAGCTGTTTTTTATGTTCCTCCATCAGTCGTCCGTGCACAACAGGCCCTACCGTGTGCAATACAAAACGAGCCGGAAGATTATAGCCTGACGTGATTTTTGCATGGCCCGCAGCCTCGTCACATCCCTGTTCCTCCATAAGCCTTGCACATTCTCTCCGCAGCTGAACACCGCTCATGGTGTGAATTATATTATCAATACATCCGTGATTCGGCTCCCAGCAGCCAAGCATCTGGCTGTTTGCCGCATTTACAATGGCATCCGCTTTCAGGCGGGTGATATCGCCCTGCCACAAAACAAGCTTCTCATGTCCGGTTACAGGCAAAAGGGTATCTACATCTACGACTCCTTTTTCTCGCGTTATTTCGCGCAAAAAAGCATCCTGAACAGTAATAAAGTCCTCCGTGCAATCTTTCGGAGGCCGCAGATTCACAAGTCCGCGAAACAGAGCAAAGGTGCTGCCGTATCGTTTTTTCAGCCAGCTGCTATCCTCCGGATTTTCCTTCATCAGCACATCCAGCAGATATTCCAGCCTCTGCTCCTGATTCCACCCACCAGCCGTATGTTCAATCATAATCCCGGCTCCTCCAGAAAAACAGTATCGGAAGCCTTCCTAAACACTTCGCTTTCTTTCCCGCTTTTCTCTTCAGGAATATGCTGTTTTCGATACTGCTGTTCTTCTTTCTGCATCAGGTAACGTTTCTGATATTTTATTCTTGCATAATCACTGATTTTTTTGCAGTAGCTCACATTAACCGCACCGCCGATTACCCCGACAAGCGGAAGCCCCTGAATAAATTTCAGACAGAGCATGTCCGTCGCAAACGCATCGGCTGTCTGACGCATCTGAAATTCCATATCATAGCCGACCGATACATCTTTGACATAATAATCAATCAGCTTATCCACCTGCATATTAGCTGATTCTTTCTCGTCATCCGGTGCCAGAGAAGCCTCCAGTAATCTTAAAATAAAATACTGTTCATCTGTTTTATGATAATCATATCCATAACTCAAAGCTGTTTCGTATACACTTTTCAGAACTACACCAATAAACACCGGTATATCCGGCAGACCAATCCCCAGAAGGCCAAGCCCGCTGCCTTCCACCGCGGTAAGACCAAGGTTTTTCAGCTTGTTCTGTCCAGCCATTTTATTCATATGTTTCAGGCTTTTCTTTTTATCAATCAGATCAAAGCTCTGATCGTATACCCGGTGATGAATCAGCAGTTCCTCCCGGTCATAAGTCTTTTCAATAATAAGATTCCCTTTTTCAAATACTGTTTTAAAACCCAGATAAAATGCCTGCTGCAGTTTTCCATGTAATTCAGGCGGAATCTTTTCCTCCACTTTTCCGGTAATCGGTTTTAAAAAATTGCCACCTTTTTTCTGCAGAAGCTTTTCTTCTTGCTGCTGAATTTTTCTGAGATGTTTTCGAATCACTTTATCCATCGTAACCGCTCCTCTCATACCATAAGGCCGTTATACCAGAACCCACTGGGCAATCATTAACAAGAGCACCAGAAGCAAGGTATTCAGCCCTAAAAACAGTTTCATATAAGAAGCTCCATCTGCCGCCGGATATTTACAATATGCCTTATAACTGATCAGGCTGGCAAGACTGGCAACCGGCGTACCCAGACCGCCGATATCACAGCCTAACAGTAAAAGCCGTCCCTGCTCTGTAAAACCCGACAAAAGAACTGCCGCCGGCACATTGCTGATAACCTGGCTTGCCAGAGCAGATACCCATAGCTCACGCCCCTGCATCAGTGTGCCGAGTGTTTGCTGAATCCATGGAACCTCTCCCATATTGCCGGTAAATACAAAAAAGCATAAAAAAGTTGCCAGAAGGCTGTAATCCACTTTGCGCAAAAGCCCTCTATCCACCATCATATATACCACCAGAACAACTGCAAAGGTCACCGGCCACGGTACCAGCCGGAACACCGTTGTTAAACAGCATATAAACATAATGGTACTCACCAGCAGCATGGAACGCTCCATCCGCGGATGATAATCGGTCTTATGCTGTTCCAGTGACTTTTCAGGAATTTTCATACAAAGTGCCAGAATCAGTACAAAACTAAGTGCAGTAATCGGCAGAGTTGTCGAAAAAAATTCCCCGACTCCCATCTCATAGCGGGCATACAGATACAGATTCTGCGGGTTGCCTACCGGTGTCAGCATACTGCCAAGGTTAGCTGCAATGGTCTGCAGCACGATAATATAAGGCATCAGTTCCTTCTGTTCTGTCATAGATAAAATCAAAATAGCAAACGGCACAAATGTAATCAGAGCCACATCGTTGGTCACCGCCATAGAGCTAAAAAAGCAAAGCATTACCAGTACAATTCCGATTTCTCTCGCATTGCCCGCTTTGCTGCAAAGCCAGCTCGATACCCGGTCAAATACACCCGATTTCTGAAATCCGGCTACCACCGTCATTAAGCAGAACAGCAGCGCCAGCACCTGCCAGTCAAAATATTCTATATACGCTGCCGAGACCGGCACAAACAGCATACTCACCAGAGCTGCTGCCGCTGCAATCACCAGCACCAGTTCATTTTTTATAAATTCTTTTACGCGTCCAAAATTCATGATTGTTTTCACCCGAATGCAAATAATATTCTGTAAGTTCACATTTTATTATATACGTTCTTCATACGTTTTCCTAGAAATATTTCAATCCCATGTACAGGAAACCCTTTGTGCAAGGGAAATTCCCCCTGTCTGTCGAACACATCTGTAACGTCATTTTTTAATATTATCGAAATATTGCAAGGAGCTCTTTTCTATGAACAACACAGGAAAACAGGCCGGAAGCTATTTTCTGGTTTCCTTTACACAAACCTTTGTCGAGTTTGGCGCCTTTGCCTTTTTGCAGCTTTTAAAACTGCCTGCACCCGTTCCCGGCGCCGTATCGGTTTTTATATCCGGATGCTGGAACTATATGCTGAATCGCAACATTACGTTTAAATCCAGCGCCAACTACCTGAAATCCATTACACAATTCATTCTGCTTTATGTATGGAACTTCTGCTTTTTATCCCTTATGCTGCAGATACTCCCTGTATATTTCGGCTGGAATCCAATGGCGGTCAAGCTTTTTACCATGGGCTGTCAGGGCATCTGGGGATTTTTGCTGTGTAAATTTGTAATTTTCAAAAAAGCATAAACAAAAACGGGGCAGATTACTCTGCCCCGTTAATTTTTTTACTGGTTTGCCTGCTGCTGCTGTTTTGCGTAGTTTACGCGGTCTTTCGCTTTCAGGAAGCGTTTGCGCAGACGCAGGAAGTTTGGTGTTACTTCTAAATATTCATCGTCATTCAGGAATGCAATGCATTCTTCCAGAGACATATCTCTTGGTGTTTTTAAACGTACGGTGTCATCTTTAGAGGATGCACGCACGTTGGTCAGGTTTTTGCCTTTACATACGTTTACAGCGATATCCTGTTCACGGTTCCCTTCCCCGATAATCATACCTTCGTATACATCCATGCCGGCACCGATAAATAATGTACCGCGTTCTTCCGCAGGGAATAAGCCGTAAGCGGTGGTAGTACCGGTTTCAAATACCAGCAGAGCGCCGGTACGACGGCCAACGATATTACCGGAGTATGGACGGTAGCTGTCGAATACGCTGTTCATAATCCCGTAACCGCGGGTATCGGTTAAGAACTCGGTACGGAAACCTACTAAACCACGTGCAGGAATGATGTATTCCAGACGAGTCTGACCGTTAAAGTTCTGCATGTTGGTCATTTCACCTTTACGGATACCCAGTTTTTCCATAACAGGACCCATATATTCTTCTGGTACGTCAACAGTTAATGCTTCGTATGGTTCACATTTCACACCGTCAATATCTTTGATAACAACCTGTGGTTTGGATACCTGGAATTCCATACCTTCACGGCGCATGGTTTCGATTAAGATAGACAGGTGCAGTTCGCCGCGGCCTGCTACTTTAAAGGTATCCGCATTATCGGTAGGTGTTACTTTTAATGCAATGTCGGTTTCCATTTCTTTAAACAGACGGGCAGACAGTTTACGGGATGTTACCGGGTCACCGTCTTTACCGGCAAATGGAGAGTTGTTAACCATAAAGCTCATTTCCAGAGTTGGTTCTTCGATTTTCAGGAATTCCATAGGTTCAATGTTTGCAGGGTCGCAAATGGTTTCCCCAACGTTAATTTCACCTAAGCCTGCAATGGCAACGATTTCACCAACGGAAGCACTTTCGATTTCGAATTTTTTCAGACCCTGGAAACCGAACAGTTTGCTGATACGCGCCTGTTTCACTTTTCCTTCACGAGTCTGCATTGCAACCATCTGACCGGTTTTTACAGTACCGCGGTTAATGGTGCAGACTGCAATACGGCCTAAGAAATCGTTATAATCCATCAGAGTAATCTGCGCCTGCAGAGGACCTTCCACATCACCTTTTGGAGATGGAATGTGTTCGATAATCGCTTTGTACAGCGGTTTTAAGTCAACAGCTTCTACTTCCAGATCATCGGTAGCAATACCGGCAATACCGGATGCAAAGATAACAGGGAATTCCAGCTGATCTTCATCAGCACCTAAATCGATAAACAGGTCGATTACTTCGTCAATTACTTCCAGAGGACGTGCAAATTCACGGTCCATTTTATTAATAACAACGATTGGTGTCAGTTTCTGTTCCAGCGCTTTTTTCAGAACGAAACGAGTCTGCGGCATGCAGCCTTCAAATGCGTCAACAACCAGCAGAACACCGTCTACCATTTTCATGATACGTTCTACTTCACCACCGAAGTCCGCATGGCCCGGGGTGTCTACAATGTTAATTTTATAATCACCATAGGTAATGGCAGTATTTTTTGCTAAGATGGTAATCCCTTTTTCACGTTCCAGATCACCGGAGTCCATCACACGGTCTGCAACCTGTTCATTTTCACGGAAAGTACCGGACTGGCTCAGCAGTTTGTCTACCAGTGTGGTTTTACCGTGGTCTACGTGGGCAATAATTGCTATATTTCTAATGTTCTCCTGTTTCATAGCAGCCTCCTAAAATATCTCACAAAAATAGCGTACAGAATATTTTAATCCTATTTCAGACGGAATACAAGTACTTGAAAGAAATTTCAGCGAAAAAAATCTGTATTTTTATGGATAAACTCTTGTTTTTGAAATCACAACGCAAAGCCTGCATAAGACTTACATAAGAATCATAGCAAAAAATCACAGTTTGTGATATGCTTTTTACAATCACACAAAACCATAACAGGAGGATTATCCTATGACATATACAGAAAACAGTCCAGTCGCATGCAATGTTCAGCCGCCTGTGGAGGAAGAACCGGCATTCGATATGGAACAGATACAGCGCGACAATGCCCGATTAAATCAGGCCATTCTTTTTGCCACCGAGCGCCATGCCGGACAGCTTCGCAAGGGTACAACGCTGCCTTATATTCTGCATCCGCTGGAAACTCTGCAGATTTTAACTGAAATGCAGGCTGATATCGATTTACAGATTGCCGGTGTATTGCATGATACCATCGAGGACACCGAAACTACAGCAGAAGAACTGGCCATGCTTTTTGGCGATGATGTGGCAATGCTGGTAAACCATCACAGTGAAGATAAAAGCAAAAGCTGGGCAGAACGTAAAACCACTGCCATTATAGCTGCAAAACAGGCAGACGAACGGATAAAAATGCTGATTTTAGCCGATAAACTCTCTAATCTGCGTGCCATTGCCCGTGATTACGCCGCTATTGGTGATGCTTTGTGGGAGCGTTTTAATGCACCGAAAGAAAAACAGGCATGGTATTATAACGGCATCCTCGATGCTTTATCCGACCTGCAGCAGTACACCGAAACCGCTTCTGCCTATCGGGAATTAACCGAGCACTATAAAGATGCTTTTGTTATCTACCGTATTACTCCGGATTACGAAAAACTCTATCAGGCGAACACGTTCGGGGAAGCTTACTGCTTAACGAAGGGCAATCCGCAGTGGATGCCGGTAAACTATCGCTTCCGCAACAACGATATCCCGCTGACTCGCAAAGAAGCAGAAATCCTGGAAGATAAATGGTACGATATTTTCCTGAATGCCGTGGAAAACGATTTACAGGACAAATCCTATCCGTTATTTCAGAATGCCGGCAAGACCTTTAGCATTACGCTGGAAGCTTATCAGCTCACCTTTCAGGGGCAGAGTACAATCACACTGAACGAAGACGATACCTACACCTTCATCAGTCAGCTGCGCATGATGCACGGCATTCACGTACCGCTTGCGCAGATTCTCTTTCAGACTTTTGGCAGCGAAAACAGTGAAGCCATCTTCCGCATGATGTGCGGGCAGATGGGAATCTCTTGCTGAATAATTTAAAAATGAGTGTAACAACAGGCAGGGAATTCATTTCTGCAAACCCTCGTAAAATGGACGTCTGCTTGTCCTGTCTTTTGTCTTGTGGACTTCGTTCACGACAAAAAGAACATGACTTCGCATTTGTTCATTTTAATCTCGACACTGCAGAAATGAATTCCCTGCCTGTTGTTACACTCATTTTTAAATTATTCAGCAAGAGATTCCCATCTGCCCGCACA
>JAFOFM010000013.1 GCA_017387265.1 Peptococcaceae bacterium
AAATAACTATTGACAAAATAGATTAGCGATGTTAAACTAACGTCAGATAGAGGTAAGGTAATCTTTGGATTGCCAATCTAATATACAGTTTTCGTTCAGGGAGGATGATTATAATGCCTTTAACAATGGCTCCATTTGGTGAAGAACGTCTGATTCTTAAAATTACCGGTCGTGATACTGTGCAGAAGCACCTGTCTAATCTGGGCTTTGTGCCAGGAGGCAGTGTAACCGTTATTTCGGAACTGGGCGGCAACATGATTTTAAAAGTAAAAGAAGCAAGAATTGCATTAGATAAAGCGATGGCAGGCAGAATCCTGGTGTAGTGCCAGGTTTTTCCGTTTTATTGCTAGACGGGGAGGGAAAACAGTGCAGACTTTAAAAGATGCAGCAGTAGGTGCTACTGTAACGGTAAAAAAACTGGAAGGTGATGGTGCGGCAAAACGCCGTATTATGGATATGGGCATTACAAAAGGTGTTAGTGTGTATGTTCGTAAGGTTGCTCCGCTGGGAGATCCGATTGAAGTAACCGTACGTGGTTATGAACTGTCTTTGCGTAAAGCAGAGGCGGAAAAAATTATTGTAGAATAAAACCGGGAACGGATTATTTTTTTGGTTGCGAGTTAGCATAAGCTATCTTGCAACACTTTTAACTTATTATTTGATTAGCATGCTTATAGTAAATGACCATGACGAATTAGAATGGTTTAAAGCGAAAAGAGGTTGATTTCACATGATTATCGCACTTGCGGGCAATCCGAACTGCGGGAAAACAACGCTGTTCAATGCTCTCACAGGCAGCAGCCAGTATGTAGGGAACTGGCCTGGCGTTACCGTTGAGAAAAAAGAAGGGAAACTGAAAGGCAATAAATCGGTTTCTATTATGGACTTACCTGGTATTTATTCCTTATCCCCATATACTCTGGAAGAAGTCGTAACCAGAAATTATCTGCTGGATGAAAAACCGGATGTGATTCTGAATATTGTGGATGCATCCAATCTGGAACGTAATTTATATTTAACAACACAGCTGCTGGAAATCGGAATTCCAGTAGTGGTTGCGCTGAATATGATGGATATGGTAGAAAAAAACGGCGATAGAATTGATGTAGCGCAGCTGAGCAAACGTTTAGGCTGCCCGGTTCACACAATTTGCGCGCTGAAAGAATCCGGCATCAAAGAAGTAACAGATGCAGCTATTAAAGCATCCGGTTCTAAAGTAGCGGTACCAGATCACTTTACCGGTGAAACTGGAAAAGCTTTATCCGGCATCGAAGAAGTACTGACCGGGGTTGTAAATGCAGCTAATGTTCGCTGGTATGCGGTAAAACTGTTTGAACGCGATGAAAAAATTCAGGAAAAGCTGAAATTATCTGCGGAACAGATTGCGAAAATCGATGCGATTATTACAGCGGCAGAAGATGCAGAAGATGATGACAGTGAAAGTATTATTACGAATGCCCGTTATAATTATATCAGTAATGCACTGAACGGCATCTTCTCGAAAAAACGTAAAACAACAGAATTAAGTACTTCCGATAAAATCGACCAGATTGTAACAAACCGCATTTTAGCACTGCCGATTTTTGCAGCGGTTATGTGGGTAACCTACTACGTATCCATTCAGACGGTTGGTGACTGGACAATCGGCTGGGTAGAAGAATTATTTGGCTGGATTGGTGGCGGCATTGAAGGTGTATTAGTGGGTATGGGCGCGGCAGACTGGCTGTTAAGCCTGGTAATTGACGGTATCATTGGCGGTTTAACTTCGATCTTTGTGTTTGTTCCGCAGATGATGATTCTGTTCTTCTTCCTCTCTTTAATGGAAGACTGCGGCTACATGGCACGTGTTGCGTTTATCTTTGACCGTATTTTCCGTAAATTCGGTCTGTCCGGTAAATCTTTTATTCCGATGTTAATCGGTACAGGCTGCGGGGTACCAGCAATTATGGCTACCCGTACCATTGAAAACGAAAAAGACCGTCGTATGACAATCATGACCACAACCTTTATTCCTTGTGGTGCAAAATTACCAATCATTGCACTGTTTGCCGGTGCATTATTCCCGGAAAGCAGCTGGGTTGCTCCATCTGCATATTTTGTAGGGATGGCAGCGATTATTTTCTCCTGCCTGTTCCTGAAACGTTTAAAACCATTCCAGGGCGATCCTGCTCCATTTGTAATGGAACTGCCTCCTTATCACGTGCCAAGCTTTAAAGGCGTGGTCATTCATATGTGGGAGCGCGGGAAAGCCTTTATTAAAAAAGCCGGTACTGTTATCTTTGTAGCCTGCACCATCATCTGGTTCCTGCAGTCCTTCAGCTTCGATCTGCAGCTGGTAGACGATACCGCAGACAGCATCTTAGCAGTAGTAGCTGGCTTTATTGCTCCAGTTTTTGCGCCTCTGGGCTTCGGTACATGGGAGGCAGCTGCTGCAGCCATTACCGGTTTAGTTGCAAAAGAAGTTGTAGTAGCGACTTTAGGTATTGCGTATGCAATCGGTGAAGTAGCGGAAGATGATCCATCCTTACTGGCTGTGATCCCGCAGTATTTTACAATGGCAAGCGCTTATGCATTTATGGTGTTCAACCTGCTGTGCGCGCCATGTTTTGCAGCAATTGGTGCTATTCGCAGAGAAATGAATTCTCTGAAATGGACACTGGCTACAATCGCTTACCAGTGCGGTTTTGCATGGATTGTAGCATTCCTGATTTATCAGATTGGCACTCTGATGGGCTTCTAATGCCGCATCAGTATACGAAAAAACCTGAATAAAACATATATAACTGGATTCTGGTGAATCTGCAGAAAGGAGCTTTAAAATATGGGTACAATCATTGCATCGATGGTTTTAGCCGGGATGTTTGCACTGGCAGTCAGAAGTATTTATCGCGATATGAAAACAGGAGGCTGCTGTGGCGGATGCAATGGCTGTGCAGGATGCAGCGGTGGAAAATGCAGCTGCCCTAGTATGCAGGTTTCGCAGAATGCCATGTAACAGAAAATGTGTTATCGCCTGAATAATTAGCTGGTCGGGACTCCCCTGCCTGACCAGCTAATTTTTTAAGAAAAAGTTAGCCTGTGCGAACAGAAATAGAAATTTGTAAGAAGATGTTATGATGAAATACGAAACGGAAGATCGTGAGAGGAGAATGGTGATGAGTAAACTGGTGATTATTGGCGGCCATGACTGTATGGCCTGTAAGTATAAAGAACTGTGTGAACAGTATAACTGCAAGGCAAAAGTATTTACACAGGTGCCAAAGAACCTTGAGCAGAAAATCGGCTGTCCGGATATGGTTGTGCTCTTTACCAATACCGTTTCCCATCGTATGGTAAATTGTGCAGTTGCCGAGGCAAAACGTAAAAAAATCAATGTGGTTCGCTGTCACACAAGCAGTGCAGCAGCTCTGAAACAGATTTTGCAGGAACATGTATGTTAAAACACAGCATCTGCAAATTACCTTGACATTTTCTTAAACATTAACGCGTTGGAATCTGCTATACTGAGAGCGTGGAAATGAAGTAAGAACATGTACACGCAAATCTCTTAATATCCCCCTTGTGGAGCCGTCTTGCCAGGACGGCTCTTTTTTTGTCTAAAAAGCACAGCTGGAAAAGCAGATGCATACAATAAAACAAAGGGGTGTGTGCGCAATGAGATATAAAACCATGACGCGAGGGTTTACGATTCTGGTTATGCTGTTTGCTCTGCTTATTATGTTTGCAGGCTGGGTGATGGAGCAAATGAAACCGGATGCAGCAGAGACCGGTGCAGGAGAGGCGCGGCTGGTTCCCATTTATTTTGTAGAGATGGACGAAAAAAAACTGGCTATTTCGTTTGATGCCGCCTGGGGATGTGAACGAACAGAGATTATTCTGGATATCCTGAAAAAATATAATGTGAAAGCGACATTTTTTTTAACAAATATCTGGCTGGACGATTATCCGGATATGGCAAGAAAAATTGCCGATGCCGGGCACGAGATTGCCATGCATAGTGTCAGCCATCCGCATATGCCGCAGTTGAGTAAAGCAGAAATGCAAAAAGAACTGGATGGAAATGCACAGAAAATTCAGGAAGTAACG
>JAFOFM010000131.1 GCA_017387265.1 Peptococcaceae bacterium
CTAAACCAGCTGGGCGTATTATTACAAAAAGACGTGATTCGTCTGCACACCATTGCAAATAATGAAATGGGCAAGTTTACTCAGGAATCGGCACTGGATCGCTGGATGCTGGCGGCAAGAGAACGCAATATGCGCAGCCTGCTGGTTCGATTCTTTGATATTACTTCGCCAGGTTCTTCGTTAGAAACAAACCTGAACTATCTGGAAGCAATTCAGACTGGGCTGCTAGATTCTGGTTTTAAACTGGATCAGCCGTATGAAAAACCGGGCAGTATTGCAGCGAGTATGGTCATTCTAGCTCTGATTGGTGTAGGGGTGGCTGCAGGTGTTATGCTGATTTTACTGGAAATGCGTCTTCCAAAACTCGGTGCTCTGGCACTGATTCTGGGAAGCGTGGCCTGGATGGGCTTACTGGTATTAAATCCAGTCATGGCAAAAAAACTGATGGCATTGCTGAGTGTTATCACCTTCCCGACATTATCCTGTATTTTAGTGATGAAGCCGGAACGTCGTTCGCTGGCAAAATCTATCCTGGCACTGCTGGTAATGTGTGCGCTGAGTTACATTGGTGCAATTCTGATGGTAGGCCTGTTAGCGGATATTCTGTTCATGCTGAAACTGGATCAGTTTATCGGGGTTAAAATTGCCCATGTCATTCCAATTGCGGCAGTACCGTTTATCCTTTATCTCTGGAATGTTGAAAAACCGCTGCAGAATGCAAAACAGCTTCTGGAGAAAGCACTGGATTATAAATGGGCAGCACTTTTTGCTCTGGTTGCGGTAGCGGGGGTTATTTATATCAGCCGTACCGGGAATACAACAGCGGAATTGAGTGTTGCGGAATCCAGTATGCGTAATTTCCTGAATGATGCGATGGGAGTTCGTCCGCGCAGCAAAGAATTTTTAATCGGCTATCCATGTACTCTGCTGCTGTTCTGGCTGGGTGCAAGTCGTAAAAACTGGATTTTAACCATTCCTGCCATTATCGGTCAGGTATCGCTGGTAAATACCTATGCCCATATTCATACTGCACTCCTGATGTCTCTGCAGAGAAGCTTTAACGGTCTTCTGTTAGGCGTTGTTCTGGGTGTATTGCTGGTACTGGGGGTTCAGGTGCTTTTCAAAGTATATCAGTATCTGGAAAAGAAAGAGGGATTGCGATGAAAGTTTTACTTTCTGGATATTATGGATTTGACAATGCCGGAGATGACGCGGTACTGTTTGCCATTGTACAGGCTTTACGTGAAGTGATGCCGGATGTGGATATTACGGTACTATCCAATCAGCCGGAAAAAACAGCAGAAGAATTTGGAGTAAAGGCTGTGAATCGCTGGGGAAAAACCAGTCTGCCGAAAGCGATCAAAAACTGCGATGTGTTAATTAGCGGCGGCGGAAGTCTGCTGCAGGATGTTACCAGTAAAAATGGCATTCTGTACTATCTGGGTGTTATCAAGCTGGCGCAGATGATGCGGAAAAAAGTAATTGTGTATGCGCAGGGAATCGGGCCGGTGAATGAACCGCGCAACCGTGCCCTGGTGGCAAAAATTCTGAATAAAGTACAGGCTATCACCGTACGTGATATGGACTCTCGTCGCGAATTGATGGAGATGGGTGTTTATCGTGAAATTATGGTTGCTGTTGATCCTGTACTCGGGATTTCTGCTGATTCGATTGATGCAGCGAAAGGTCTGCAGCTTTTACGTGATGCAGAGGCTGGTTTTTTAGATGGCAAAAAAACATTAATGGTAGCAGCACGCAACTGGAAGCATTCCGACCATTTCTTTGAAGAAATTGCGAAAAGCTGTGATGCTATGGCAACAGAAGGCTGGCAGGTAGTCTTTCTGCCGTTTCATTATCCGGAGGATGTGGAGGCAGGTCGCGCCATTGCATCACTGATGAAACAGGATGCAGTGGTTCTGAGCGGTAACTATAGTCCAGAGGATACCATGGCAATTCTAAAAAATGCAGATTTAATCATGGGTATGCGCCTGCATAGCCTGATTATGGGGGCAGCCCTGTTAAAACCCATGGTTGGCCTGTCCTATGATCCAAAAGTGACCAGCTTTATGCAGCTGCTTCGTCAGCCAGACTGTTATGCGGTCGACAGCGTTGAGTCTGCTCAGCTGATTCGTTCGATGAAGCGTTTGCAGGAACAGACCGAAAAAGAAAAACAGATGCTGGCTCGCAATATGGAAATCATTGCGCGGCAGGCAAAGGCGCCGGCAGAAATGATTCGGACTCTGCAGAAATAAAATTTTAACAGTTGCAAATTTATCAGGAATGATGTAAAGTAGTTGCGGATATTCTCTGTTGTGCGGAATATCCGCAGCGATGTTTCAATAATTCGGAGGCAGGACAATATGTTAAAAGATATTTTCATGGCGGTTCTGGCACTGGTATTCAGTCTGCTATTGGTACCGCTGGTGGCAAAACTGGCAATAAAAATCGGTGCAGTGGACAAGCCAAACGCGCGCAAAGTACATACCAGAATTATGCCGCGTATGGGTGGGCTGGCAATTTACATCAGCTTTTTTGCAGTATTGTTTTTAAGTCAGGGGATGACCAGACAGCTGCTTGGCCTGTTTTTAGGCGGTACAGTGTTGGTACTGGTTGGTATCGTGGACGATATGAAAGACATTCCAGCAAAAGTAAAACTGTGCGGTCAGATTCTGGCAGCATGTATTGTAGTAGGTTTTGGTGTGCGTGTAGACTTTATGACCGATATTTTCTTCGGCGGCATGTTCCAGCTGTCGATTTTTAGTGCTCCGTTTACTGTAATCTGGATTGTAGCAATCACCAATGCGGTAAATCTGATTGACGGTCTGGATGGTCTGGCTGCAGGGATTTCTACAATTGCAGCGATTACGATGGCGATTGTAGGCTATGCAAGCGGGCAGTATCTGATGGCATCTATGGCAATGATTTTAATCGGGGCAACATTAGGGTTCCTGAAATATAATTTTCATCCGGCATCTATTTTTATGGGCGATACCGGTTCCATGTTTTTAGGTTATAATCTGTCGGTTCTGGCAGTAATGGGTTTTGCAAAAAGCTTTACTCTGCTGTCTTTGGTTCCACCGCTTCTGGTGCTGGCAATTCCGATTCTGGATACCCTGTTTGCTATTATTCGTCGTAAAATGAATAATAAGCCGATTTTCAAACCGGATAAAAATCATTTGCACCACTGTCTTTTGAAATATGGTTTCAGCCATCGCGACACGGTTCTGGTAATTTATGCGGTTAGTGCGATACTGGCGTTATGCGGGCTGATTATGACATACCTGAATTCTACCCAGGGGATACTGCTGCTGGCAGTTATCTCGGTTGTGATTATTTACAGTGCAATGAAACTGGGCGTCATTGGTAAGAAAGAAGAATAGAGGGAAGCAGAATGAATGTAAAGCGTGTAGCACTTGTATCCTTGATTACATTTTTTATCGGTGCAGCAGGTGGCGGTATATTTGCATTTGTGAATCATCCGGCGAATGGAGGCAGCGGCAGCGCTTCTTTAGCGGAGGATTTAAAACAGGCGCAGGCCAACCGGGAAGTGCAGCAGTTTATTCAGAAACAGGAAAAACTGCATCCGGACGGATTGAGTGAGTCGAGCATCGAAACCGGCAGTAAATATACTGGAATTACGTATAATGGGGAAAATAACAGTGTTGTAATTGCTACTCCGCAGAAAGAACAGGGCAATCTGCCAGTGGAGACGGTTCCATCGAACGAAGAAGTATCTAATGAGACCACAATGCCGTTTGGTACAGAAACACAGAATGCCGCACCGCAGACATCTGTAAGTAAAGGACGCGTGGCGATTCAGGAAGGGAGTCTGAATGTTCGCGGACAGGCGAGCACAGATGGTGCCATTCTTGGTCAGGTATATAAAGGTGATACGGTAGAAATTCTGAGTCAGAATGGAGCCTGGTATCAGAAACATCTGCAGGTCTCCGGCAGCACATGGAATCTTTGAACATATAGTAAAGGAAAACGGAGCCTCTGACAGATTCGAGATTGATTCTGCCGGAACTTATGCTGGCCATAGGGGAGAACTTCCTGACC
>JAFOFM010000132.1 GCA_017387265.1 Peptococcaceae bacterium
GGGAATGAAATCAAGCATCCGTTTAATGCGGTAATCATGATTGAAAACGTACTGCAGAAAGAAGACGGCAGCGTTTCGATTATTGCTCCGGCTTATCCGTGGGAGCATGTACGTACCGTTGGCGAAAGCATTGTATCCGGTGATCTGATTCTGCCATCCCGCCATAAAATCCGTCCAATCGATTTAGGAGCTTTACTGGCAGGCGGCATCACGACAGTGAAAGTGTATCGGAAACCGCGTGTAGGTATTATTCCTACCGGTA
Source organism: Peptococcaceae bacterium (assembly GCA_017387265.1). Taxonomy (GTDB): domain Bacteria; phylum Bacillota; class Peptococcia; order Peptococcales; family Peptococcaceae; genus UBA7185. The sequence continues at coordinate 263 of JAFOFM010000132.1, forward strand.
ATGAATTAATTGAAGACCCGGCATTATTAGAACCGGGTCGTTTAATGGAATCCAATTCCCGTGTGTTTGCAGCATTAACGGAAGAATATGGCGGTGAGCCGAACCGTTATCCTATTGTGCGGGACAATCCGGATCTGCTGCGCCAGTCTATCTTAACTGCGGTGCAGGAAAACGATATGGTAATTGTAAATGCCGGTTCTTCTGCGGGCAGCAAAGATTACACCGTTCATATTATCGAAGAATTAGGCGAAGTCGTGCATCACGGTATTGCTATTAAACCGGGCAAGCCGACAATTTTAGGCGTGGTGCAGGGCAAACCGGTTATCGGAATTCCGGGTTATCCGGTTTCTGCTTATTTAGTATTCGATTTGTTCATGCGTCCGCTGATTTACCGTGTTACCGGACAGGGAAAACAGAACGAGGAATATGTAGAAGCGACACTGACAAAACGTTTAGTCAGCTCGTTTAAAAATGCCGAGCTCCTGCGTGTAGCAGTAGGCTATGTAAATGACCGTCTGGTAACCACACCGTTAGAGCGCGGAGCCGCTGCAGTGATGAGCATGGTAAAAGCCGACGGCATTGTAAAAGTGGAGCGTTTATGTGAAGGCTTAGAGGCTGGTGCAAAAGTGGAAGTTCGTTTACTGCGTCCGCTGGGTGAAATCAAAAAAACACTGGTGATTACCGGCAGCCATGATATGATGATTGATGTTCTGGCCGACCAGATGCCCGTATCGTCTGCCCATGTAGGCAGTTTATCCGGCATTATGGCGCTGCGCCGCAAAGAATGCCACATGGCGCCGATTCATCTGTTAGATGAGGAAACCGGTATTTATAACGAAGCCTATGTGCGTCAGTATTTCCCTGGGCAGAAGATGGCATTAATCAGCGGTGTTGGCCGTATTCAGGGATTCATGGTGCCGAAAGGCAATCCAAAACAGATTGCAGGCATTGACGATTTACGGGAACGCAAATTATCTTTTGCCAACCGCCAGCGCGGTGCAGGTACCCGTATTCTGTTTGACTACACCTTAAAACAGAACAGCATGACCGCAGAAGAAATCAACGGCTACGAAAAAGAATATGCCACCCATATGGCAGTGGCAATCAGCGTAAAAAGCGGCGTGGCCGATACCGGCTTAGGCGTATACTCCGCAGCAAAAGCCATGGAATTAGACTTTATTCCGTTAGCTAACGAGCAGTATGATTTCCTCATTCCGGCAGAATATCTGGATGACGAGCGAGTGCAGCAGTTTATCGGCATTCTTTCCTCCGATGCGTTCAAACAGCGTCTTATCGACCTGGGCGGTTACGATGTAACCCATACTGGTGAAGTAAGAATGATTGAGGCGTAACACAGGTTTATGACAGAAAAGAAACGTTACAAAATAAAATAAATCTGCTATACTGATGAAAATAAATTTGTTGAGGGAATGTTTATGAAATCCGTTATAAAAAACATCACAGATGGCTATCTGGCCGTACAGCAGGAATATTTTAAATATCTGCACGCCCATCCGGAATTATCGTTTAAAGAATACAAAACCAGTGCATATATTCGTGCGAAGCTGCAGGAAATGCATATCGAAGTACTGGATGGGTTTAGCGGGACCAGTGTAGTCGGTTTGCTTCAAGGGGCATCCGATGGGCCGGTTATTGCATTCCGGGCAGATATTGATGCTCTGCCTATTCAGGAAAACACCGGGCTTTCGTATCAGTCTGTCCATGACGGGGTTATGCATGCCTGCGGTCATGATGCGCATACGGCTACTTTACTGACTCTGGCAAAGGTATTATCCGAACATCGTGAGCTGGTAAAAGGCCGTGTGAAATTTATTTTTCAGAGTGCCGAGGAAAAACTTCCGGGTGGCGGTAAAACACTGTGCGAAGAAGGCGTTATGCAGGATGTGGATGCCGTGTTTGCCTATCACTGCTCCTCTATGGTTCCTTTGGGGACGATTGCAACCACGGTGGGGGCAACATCAGCCTCTGTTGCAAAATATGATGTGGTGATTCACGGTAAAGGCGGTCATATCTGTAATCCGGATCAGGCAATGAACCCGGTGCCGGTGGCCTGTACTATGGCCACTACAATCAATCAGCTTCTGTCTGAAAAGGCTAGCCCTCTGGAAAAGGCAGTGGTAACTGTTTCCTACATTCATGGAGGGCAGCGGGAAAATATCATCGCATCGGAAGCAACACTGGGCGGCAGTATCCGTACGTTTAATAATGACCTCACAGCGCATCTCTTTCAGAAACTGCGTGATGTGTGCAATGGTGTGTGTATGGCATATGGCTGTACCTGCGATGTAACCACCACAATCGGGTATCCGGCCGCGATCAATACAAAAAAAGAGACAGAATATATCAATCAGGCTATAGATGCCCTTGGTTATGAGCGCTGGACAACCGAACCGGCTATGAATGGTGAGGATTTCAGCTACTATCTGATGGAAAAACCGGGCAGCATGTGTTATGTAGGTATGGCAATCGAAAATCCGCAGCCGCATCACAATGGTAATTTTCAGCTGAATCTGGACGGGCTTCAGGTAGCGCTGGAACTGGAACTGGCGATTTATCTGAAAGCTACAGAGCAGTATTAAAAACATATAGGATAAAGAGAAAAGCAGCATCTGATAATTTCAGGTGCTGCTTATTTTTATGCGCTATTTTCTTGTCCATGTATGTTCGGTGAGATTATATACTGTGATAGTGGCTTTGCCTGCATTTTCTACGGGAATGTTATCATTCTCATAGGCTTCGCTCGGGAACAGATAGAAACTGAAATTATCGCCATCGTTTTCAATATTTCCGGCATAGCCCAATTTTTGCTGATATTCTGCCTGATAAGACACATTATTATAAGTGGTGATTAAATCCGCAGAGAAATCATATTGCACACAGTTTTCGCGCGGACGGCTATGTTTAATACCGCTTATTAAATGGCCTCCGTTAACATCGTAAATACCATGCGAGATGAAAAA
>JAFOFM010000133.1 GCA_017387265.1 Peptococcaceae bacterium
AGCCAGTCTCTGCATGTCCCGCAGCTGCATCCGCAGGTACATTCCTCACCTGTTTTTTTCGAGCAAAACACATTGGTTACTTCTTTCATCTGCACCATCCCCTGTTTCCGATTTTTTGTTCGTTTTCACTGGTTCTATTGTACCAGTACCGCCCTGTTTGTGCAATAGCATATTATTATTTGTATACGATTTCTCTATACGGTTTCAGTATCGTCGTAATTTGCGTATAAAGCCGCACCGAGAGTTTATCCAGGTTAATACGGTAGGTTCGTTTACCATCAATATACAGATACACGCATTGTTCGGTTCGCTGATACTGCACCTGCTCCGGCTTGTAGATAAGCCAGTCGTTGTGCAGAAATATTTTTATACCGATAGCATCTTCTTCCATCCGGATCCGGTCCGGGTATATATTGTTCAGCGAATAACCTGTTGCTACCAGCAGAGCCGCCGGCAGTTTCCAGAAGGCGAGCTGCGAAAATACAAACCCGGTTAAAAGCGGCACCCCTAAAAGCACCGTTGCTTTCACCAGCCTTATAATACGCTGATTAACCAGATACATGGTCTACTCCAGAGTAATGCGGCCAATTTTAGCCTGACGGAAATCAATTAAAATGCCTTTAGACACTTTGCTGTAATCGATACGTCCACCTTTTAAGAGGCATCCGCGATTTTTCCCGATCTGGTCCATAATCGCAAGAGGTTCTTCCTCCATAATGGCATCATCCAGTTTAAAACGTTCCTGAAGCAGTTTTGGATAGCGTTCTTTTAAGAATACAATCAGTTTAAAGGCTGCCTCATCGATATCAAATACTTCGTCATTTACTGCACCGCTTACCGCTAAACGGAACCCTACTTCCGGGTCTTCAAATTTTGGCCATAAAATCCCCGGGGTATCTAACAGTTCCAGATCTTCGTCTAAGCGAATCCACTGGGTACCGCGGGTTACACCCGGTTTATCCCCGGTCTGAGCCGCTTTTTTACCTGCAATAATATTGATGAAGGTACTTTTCCCTACGTTTGGAATCCCTACAATCATACAGCGAATGCTCTGTTTGCGGATACCTTTTTTCGCCTGACGTTCCCGTTTTTCGGCAGTCAGTTCCATTAACGCTTCTTTTAATTTTGCAATCAGCTGTTTTTTACCTACCGTTGCATTAAAGGATAACGCTTTGCATTCGCTCTGCTGGTTAAAATAATTTACCCAGTAGGCAGTGCGCTGCGGATCGGCTAAGTCCTCTTTATTTAAAATTACAACGCGAGGTTTTTTGCCCCCTACCAGCTGTTCTAAAAGCGGATTGCGGCTGCTGATCGGCAGACGGGCATCCACAATTTCAATTACAACGTCTACTAATTTAATCTGTTCCTGAATCATGCGCTTGGTTTTTGCCATATGGCCTGGAAACCACTGTACATGCATGTAAATCACTTCCCTTATCTCATTTATCTATCTTATATACACTTATGCACTTTTTGTTAGTCTATTATTTTACCAGTAAACCGCGAATTTGTCCACTTTCTGATAGAAAAAGAACACATTCGCTTGATGGATTCTTCCGCTATTATTTTCAGCGAATGCTAAAATTTCTGTTTACCGGCTGCCATGCGGTGCGGTACAATAAACACATATAAAGTCTTTCTGGAGGGATTTTCATGCAAAATTACAGTATGCTGCTGCCCCATTATTCCATCGGGGCGGAAATTTACAATAACATTCCAAAATTCTGTCTGCCGCACGGCAAAAAAATTGTAGCAATCGGCGGTCATAAAGCAATGAGCGCAGCCCGTCCTGAAATTGATCGCGCCATTGAAGGCTCCGGGCTTGAAATCATCGATTATATCTGGTTTGGCGGGGAAGCCAGCTATGAAAACGTGGATAAACTGCTGGCCATGCCAGAGGTACAGCAGGCCGATATGATTTTTGCAATCGGCGGCGGGAAGGCACTGGATACCTGTAAATGCCTGAGCGCAAAAAGCGGAAAACCGGTATTTACCTTCCCTACTATTGCTGCGACCTGTGCCGCAGTTACTACCGTTTCTATTATGTATCATGAAGACGGCAGTTTTAAAGATATGTTCTTTTTCCTGCAGCCGCCTGTGCACGCTTTTATTAACACGGCGATCATCTCCTGCGCACCAAGTCAGTATTTATGGGCCGGCTTAGGTGATACCATCGCAAAATATTATGAATGTACCGTATCCGCACGCGGGGATGAGCTGGAACATTATTTTGCAGTAGGGATCGAAATCAGCCGCCAGTGTGTGGAGCCATTAATGAAATACGGCATGAAAGCCATGGAAGATAACAAAAATAAAGTCTGCACCTATGAGTTAGAGCAGGTAATCCTGGCTGTTATTGTCACAACCGGCCTGGTATCTATTCTGATTACCCGCGAACACACTCCGGATTATAACAGCGGCCTTGCACATGCTATTTTCTATACGCTGACTACTCTGCCTCATTTTGAAGAAACCCACCTGCATGGTGCAGTAGTAGGCTTCGGTGTTTTAATTCTGCTGCTTTGCGATAACCAGATGGACGAATTTGAACGCATTTATCAGTTCAATAAATCGGTAGCGCTGCCGGTATCCTTAGCCGATATGGAAATCACACCTGAACAAATGGAGTCTTTACTGCC
>JAFOFM010000134.1 GCA_017387265.1 Peptococcaceae bacterium
CAGTAGCCTATGAAGTAATCGGCGAAGATGATAAACTGCGCTGCACAGGGGAATCGGGGCACTGTTTTATGACCACAGCCGGAAGACCGGTATCAGTAAAAAAAGCAAAGCCGGAATGGCATGAACTGTTACTGCAGCACGTGGATGAAGAATAATAATATGAAATCATATGAGCGACTCTGTTTATAAAATAGAGTCGTTTTTTATATCTCTACGCTGCGTAGGTAGCCAGAATCGGTTTTTGTGTGTATGATAATGGCATAACGACGGGAGGAATGAAATATGAATCCATATATTACAGGGGCGGTTATTAAAGAACTGCGAGAGAAACAGAATTTAACGCAGGCGGAGCTTGCGGAAAAACTGAATGTTTCCGATAAAACGGTTTCTAAATGGGAGACGGCAAAGGGCTATCCGGACATTTCTATGCTGGAGCCGATTGCAAACGTATTCGGGGTATCGATTCCAGAGCTTTTATCCGGCAATGCGGTACAGAATGTAAATGTATCGGCCAATATTATGCGCTCGAAATTTTATGTATGTCCAGTCTGCGGTAACAGCATACACAGTATGGGGGAAGCGATGATTCACTGTCACGGGATTCCGCTTACACCATGTACAGCTGAGGAAACGGATGAGAACCACAAAATATTTATTGAGCGGGTAGAGGATGATTATTTTGTACAGATTGAACATGAGATGACAAAACAGCATTATATTTCGTTTATTGCAGCCTTATCTTTTGATAAAATTCAAATGGTAAAGCTCTATCCGGAAGGGAATGCAGAGGCGAGATTTGAAATGCGCGGGGTGCGACAGATTCTGTTTTACTGCAACCGGGATGGCTTGTTTCAGATTAAGGTGAACAAGGCCATTGACGGGAAAGAAAAATCGTACGATGATAGAGCGGAACGACAGGCGTTGGAAGATGCGGCAAAACGGTTCTTTGGCTGATAGCAATAAAGAAAGGTATAAAAAAACGGGATGGAGAACCATCCCGTTTTGTGTACATATGAAAAGTTAAGCGCGAGCTTTTTTCTGCATTCTGTTGTTGATTTCGTCCACGATAACTGCAATTGCGTTGTCACCGGAAACGTTACCAGCAGTACCGAAGCTGTCCTGAGTCAGGTACAGAGCAATCATCAGAGTAGCAATAGGGCTGTCTACTGCAATACCGATCATTGGCAGGAAAGGCAGAGCACTCATAACAGCACCGCCAGGAGCACCTGGAGCCGCTACCATTGCGATACCTAATGTGAACAGGAATGGCATGAATACGCCTAAGGAGTAGTCCAGACCATTGATGTACAGCAGAGCAACGGAGAAGCAGGTTAAGGAAGTAATGGAACCAGCCAGGTGAATGGTAGCGCACAGAGGCACAACGAATTCACGAATCTGTTTGGATACACCGTTTTTCTCAGCTACTGCTACGTTTACAGGAATGGTAGCAGCGGAAGACTGGGTACCAACTGCAGTTAAGTAAGCTGGAATCTGGTTTTTGATCAGTGTAAACAGGTTCTTTTTACCAAAGATGCTGGCAATCAGGAACAGTACAAACAGATAGCACAGCTGCAGAGGAATTGCAGTTGCGAATACTTTCCACAGCAGATTCATGATGGATACGATCTGACCAGCGTATGCAATGTTTGCAAAGGTACCTGCAATGTAAACAGGCAGGAATGGAATGATGATGCTGTTCAGCACTTTCAGGATGATAGCCTGGAAATCTGTGAACAGATTGTACAGAGTCTGGCCTTTGCCCTGGCTGCGCAGGTAGGAGATACCAATACCCATTACGAATGCAAATACAATTGCAGCAGTTACATCAATCATTGGAGCCAGAGGGATGCTGAAGTAGGAAGATAACATACCAGCACCTGGGTCGCCAACTTCACTTGCCATGCTGCTGCCCAGAATTCTTGGGAACAGATTAGTAGCAACAGTGTAAGCGATAGAACCAGCCAGAATGGTGGAACCGTAAGCGATTGCAGTGGTGATACCCAGCAGTTTGCCGGCACCCTGTGTTAAGTCTGCAATACCACATACAACGAAGCTTAAAATAATGAATGGGATTACAAATTTCAGGAACAGAGAGAAAATAGAAGACACTGTTACTAAAATACGAACCAGTACTTCAGGTAAAAACATACCAATTAAGATACCGGCAACAATCCCGATAATCAGTTTTGGGACAAGTCCCAGACCTTTTTTTTCAGTAGACACGAAAAAAGTCCTCCTCTAAAATGATAAATTTACAACTCCACTAGTATAATACAGAATACACGAAAAAGGAAGAGGAATTTTCATTCTTTTTTTATATTTATTTATTTTTTTCATACGAACAGATAAAAGACAAACAGCAGAAAATCCTGATATGTATATGTGTATGAAACACATGTGTTTTTATATGAAAAACAAAATTTGAAAATGTCCATGGAAAAGAGATAAGTGTTGATTGTTCACGGAGAATAAACAAAATGATGTTTTGTCCGCCTTTGAAAGACGAAGTGCATAGAGATTTTTACGAAATTAATATTTATGCAAAATCTTAGAGTTTTTATACGGATAAGTATGATATAATAAAAAATGAACAATGGAGATGAAAAA
>JAFOFM010000135.1 GCA_017387265.1 Peptococcaceae bacterium
GGGAATCTGCCGTAAACCAGCATCCAGGTAAATTCTTTTGCAACTTCTGGGATTTCAACTTCCCAGCCGGTTGGTTCGGTAATTGGGCTTAATGCCAGATTGCCAGGGAAGTGATGCAGGTTGAACATCTGCTGGTCGCCAGGCATTAAGATATTGGTACGGATGTCCATCATTTTCAGTGGATGGAAACCATTAAAACCATCAACGCCGTCTTTGTATTCTTCATATAAAGCATCTACATAAGACAGGTCATTTTCACATTTGGTGTATGGGTTGTTTTTTGGTTTTAACCCTAACAGTTCAGCAGGGTCACCTGTAAAGCCTTCTGTGTGGCAGAATGCATTTGGCAGGAAAGCAGGTTCTTCTACTTTTGTACTTGCTACTGCAACGCCTTCCCAGTCACGCATTGCATAGGTAAAGCCCAGAGCACCTGGAGAAGTACCGTCAACTACGTACAGGTTTTCGCTGTCAGAAGATGGTGGCCAGGAACCGCCAGGCCAGTGCCATACTAATGTTTTTTTACCAGCTTCTGCTGTTACATTCCACAGCTGTTCCGCTTTGCAGAATTTGGAGTAGATGCCGGAGAAGTTAACACCCAGATCACCTTCCAGGTTGATATTGAAGTCTTCAATACCGTGAGTCATTGGGTATGCGCCGGTAGCCAGTGTAGCCCATGTTGGAGGAGTAATAGTAGGTACTGCCCCTAACAGACGCAGGTCGTGACGTGCAGAACCTTTTTCAATTAATTTTTTCAGGTTAGGCATGTGCCCTTCATCCACCATTTTACGGGAGAATTTTGGGTCTAAGCCATCTAAGCCTAACAAAATTACTTTTTCAGATAAGCCTTTGTTTCTTAACATAGATACATTTACCCCTTTCAGATTATTAAAGCTATATTAATATAATCTTAACCTTTGCAAAATTCCTACAAGTTCATTATAGGAGTTTCTATAAGAATAAACAACCTTTTTATAAAAGTAATTATTTTAAAAGATTATTTTATGTATACATCTGAAAAATACAGGCTTCTGTACAGCCCCGAAACCGGAGCTGTACAGAGCCAGCAATATTCAAGTCAAATTGGTCTTTTCAGATTGTCAGAATTAGTCTTCGATAATCTGGTAGATTGGAGCACCTTCACACTGTGCAGGCATTCTCAGACCCATGATGGAAGCGATTGTTGGAGCAACGTCAACCTGACGGATCATACGGTCAGTGTAAACGCCTTTTTTGATACCAGGGCCTGCAGCCAGGAAGATTGGACCAGCAGAGGTATCGCATTCGCCCAGAGCGGTAGCCATGCTGTCATCGTGGTCATGTTCATAACCTTCTGCCATGCAGTAGATGATATCACCACTGTCAGGGCCGCCTAAACCTAATGCAATAGCATCTTTGTTACGCAGTGCCCATGCAATGATACGTTTGCCTGTTTCTTTATCTTTGATGTTGTACAGGTCAGTAATGATTTTTTCTTCCCATTCATACTGGTCAGCTGGATCAATCAGACCATCGATGATAACTTCGTTGCCGTCAGCATCTTTTACAGTGTGCTGGTTTCTGCCTTTGATGTTCAGGTAGATGTGCATTTCGCGGTTTGCAACAGCTGTTGTTTTGGTCCAGTCCATACGACGTTTTTTCTTACCGGTTTCTGGGTTTACTTCACGAACGGTGTAGCCCAGTTCTTCCATGATCTGAATGTTGCAGCCAGTATCGCCTAAGCCGCGCAGACCATATTTAGGGCAAACCTGTGCGTGGTCGGATACTACCATCAGTGTCCAGCCTTTATCCAGGAAGTGAACAAATTTACCCAGGTAACGGTCAGTCTGTCTGTAGATTTCCTGCATGATGAATTCATACTGTTCAGCAGTTGTATTTTCAGTACCTTTTGCCAGGTCACGGATAAACATGTGTTTCTGTAAGTCTGGTGCATGGAAGTGGGAGAAGATTACTTCATAATCGTTGTTTTCCATCAGGTAGTTCAGAGAATCTGCCTGGAAGTCAGCAACGTGTTCCCAGCACTGATGCATGCAGTCGTAAATCAGTTCGAAGTCACCAAAGCCCAGAGTGGAACATGGGGATGGATAACCAACGTTGTCTACGATTTCTTTGTACAGAGCTCTTGGATGCCACATCATATCTGCTTCAATGTTCATGGAAGCGGATACCCACATTTTCACTTTAGAACCGTCTTCAGCGATTTCCAGTACACGCATGTCACGAGTCGCTTTAATCAGGTCATCGCCTTTCATGCAGTCGTCAACGATATCACGAACGTATTCACGGTTTTTCATAACAACCATTGGTTCTGCCTGTTTTTTGTTTTTGTAGATAGCGATGTGGTCGTATTTGCCATCTTCACCTTTCAGGATCAGAGCTGGACGACGAATCAGACCGCCGGATAACAGAACTACGAATTCTTTTGCATCTGCTGGAACATCTGCAGCCCATTTTTCAGCTGGTTTGATAGAAGAGAATGCGATGTCGGCTGGAATCGCGTTGGAACCACCCTGACCATCTTTGTTAGGGTTTACAATGTACAGACGGAAACCGTCTTCCATTTTACGCTGCATTAAGCTAGCCATACCGCCGGATTTCTGTTTTGGTTTGTCATCGCCTAAACCGGTAACTACGCAAGGAACTTTTGCGTCTGTCATAGCGCCGGAACGATATTCGATTGTTTCGTTTTTGTCACTTGCCATAACGATGAATTCACCGTCAACCTGAGCGGAACTCATGTTAACGCCACCTGGAGAGGTACCGTCTACTACATGCAGATTTTCGCTATCAGAGGATGGTGGCCATGCGGAACCTGGCCAGTGCCATACTAATGTTTTTTTGCCAGCTTCTGCTGTTACGTTCCACATCTGTTCTGCGTGACATTTAGTGGAGTCGAAGTTCAGGTTTACCATATCCAGGTCGCCGCCCTGTCTGTAGAAAGCGGTGATACCGTGAGTGGATGGGTAAGCACCTGTTGCCAGTGTTGTCCACTGTGGTGGAGTAACGGTTGGCAGAGCGCCTAATAATACTAAGTCTTCTCTGGCAGCACCAGCTTCCAGAATTTTTTTGGTGTTTGGCATGATGCCCATATCAATGTATTTTCTTGTCAGACGAGGGTCCATTGCGTCTACACCCAGTACAGCTACTTTACTTGCTTTAGCCATAATAAATCTTCCTCCTCAAAAATATAAATTCCATAAGTATCTGGCAGCTGCGAAACACAGCTGCATTTCTTCTATGATTATATTGTACTCGCATTATGTTTTTTTGAGAATCAGTTTTATTTTGTCCAAACTTTTAACGGATACAATCTTTTTTTGTTAGGAGCGCCAAACCATTCGAAATACACTATCATTATTCGTTAATCCATAAACACAGAACAATTATTTGCATTAAATCAATAAAAAA
>JAFOFM010000136.1 GCA_017387265.1 Peptococcaceae bacterium
AGTGCGTTTTTACCGCCAGCCGGCGGATATTCGCGCAGATGCTCTGAATGACCCGAACAAGCGCATCGAGATTTGCCTTGCAACGCAGTCCGGCCGTTTCATCGTGAATGGCGGCGATCGCTGTAAAATCATCACTGCGCAGACCGCTCAGTTCAACCTCTTTACCTTTTACTGTGACACGAACTGTTTGTACCGCTGAATCCACAACATAGTCTTCTGCCTGATTCACATATTGTACTGGAATATCAAACTGCATATCCATTAACGGATTTTTTTCCGCTTCCGCATAAAACCAGAGCATAACGGCACAAACTAAAGCCAGAAGTTTTAACGGCCAGTCACGCTTTTTGGCATCTTCCTGTCTGGTACTCATGCTCTTCCCCCCAGTTCTTCACGAAGCTTCTGGATAATGGATTTTGACTCTTCCTGATGGAGCCGTTCCAGCAGAAGACTGCGCAGAGTCTCTTCACTAATATTGTACATCAGTTGACCGCCTTCCGCGATAGACATGGCGCCGGTTTCCTCGGAAACAACACATACAATAGCATCACTAACCTCGGAAAGCCCGATAGCCGCGCGATGACGTGTACCAAGCGCCTTATTGATATTTTTATTCTCGGACAAAGGCAGATAACAACTCGCTGCCAGAATAGTATCACCGTCAAGAATCACTGCTCCGTCATGCAGCGGGGTGTTGCTGATAAAAATATTGCCAAGAAGCTGAGTACTCAGTTTCCCGCTGATTGAAATCCCTGTATTTACATACTCGTTAAGCCCGACTTCCCGCTGAATTGCCAACAGAACACCGGTTTTTTTGCGGCTGGCATCCGCCAGAAACGGCAGAAGCTGATTCACAATCCGTTCTGCCTCCATATCACTGCGGCTTTTTTTATTGCCTGGAATCAGGCTGCTGTTGCCAATCTGCTCCAGCGCACGACGCAGTTCCGGCTGAAAGACAATTGGAATTGCAACCAGCAGCATAGTCTGTACCTGCGTCAGAATCCAGTTCACTGTGGTCAGCTGCAGCACACTGCTGAGAACACTTAACACCAGCAGCAGCAGAATCCCTTTAATCAGCTGTACTGCCCGGGTTCCCTTTACAATGGTAATCAGTTTGTAAATCAGGATTGCAACAATGACAATATCCAGAATATTAATCGGATTTAATAGTTTGGTCCAGTCTACCATCCAGTATACGCTCCTTTCAAAAAGGTCTCTCCATCACTTTATTCGCTGTCAGAAAGAAATTTCTTTCTACTTTCTAAAAAAAGAATCAGAAATTATTATTTTCGTGCCGAAACCCTCTTTTCTTTCTGTTTATCTCTGTTATAATAGGTCTTATCGCAGTTTTTACATAATCATCCGATTACCATTATAGCCTATTTCCGGCTGGTAACCAAACTATTTTTTGGCTTTCCGGACAATATCTTTTTTGATGTTTCATTTCCTATATTTATGTACAGGATATTCTGCAGTTCCTGATACAAATTTTTCAAACAGAAAGGGGATAATCGCATGAAAAAACATACCATACCGCGCTGGGTTCCATGGCTTACACTGATGTTTATGCTGATTGGCCTTTTTCTGGCACAGGAACTGCGTATTCAAAGTGCCATCTCCGCTGCATCAGCCGACCCGAAAACCGAGGTACTGATTTCGCTGATTACCAACCTGGAAAATGAAACAGCGGTACAGGAGGAACGCCTGGCATTAATCCGTAAAGAAACGGAAACCATTATCCAACAGTCTACAAGCGGTGAATCTCATCTGACAGAGCTGCAGAATGAACTGGCACTGCAGCAGATTCGTGCCGGTATTACCGCTTTAGAGGGGCCTGGAATTACGATTAAGCTTGATGACAATCATGCCGGGCTGGCCGCTGCGCCAAACGATGACCCGAATCGTTATGTCATACATTACGAAAACCTGCTGCATATTGTAAACGATCTGCGCAATGCCGGTGCGGAAGGTATCAGTATTAACGGGCAGCGTATCGTTGTTTCGTCCGAAATCCGCTGTGTCGGCAACGTGATTATGGTAAACACCACCCGTCTGGCACCACCGTTCGAAATTTCTGCTATCGGGCACCCTGAAAATCTGAAAGAGGCTATCGACAGCAGTTCTACTTATCAACAGCTGTCGCTGACTGGCTTTCCAAGCAGCTATACAGTCACCGATATTAACAGTTATGCAATTCAGCTGCCAGCCTACACCGGCAGCTTCTCTACCAAAAATTTAACTGCTGTTTCAGAGGAGGAGGAGGTATAAACAATGTTCTGGCTGATTCCTGTATTCGGTCTGATTCTGGGGGCGCTTATCGGCTCTATTATCACCATTGAGATTCCATTAACTATGGCCAAATATCTTTCTGTCGCCGTGCTTGCTGCACTAGACTCGGCACTGGGCGGCATCCGCTGTATTTATGAAGACACATTTAACGGAATGGTCCTCTTAACCGGTTTTATCTCCAACGCTGTACTTGCCGCACTGCTGGCCTTTTTGGGCGATCAGCTCAGTGTAGATTTATACATGGCGGCCGTATTTGTATTCGGGATTCGTATTTTTAACAACCTGGCTACCATCCGTCATCATATTTTAAATCGTTTCATGCAGAAACATAATATGCATGCTTCACAGCATAAAAACGACATGCCTTAACCGGCTGCTGCCTGGTTCTTATTTTTTAGCGCTCCGCGTTACTTTATCTAATGATTTTATTCAGAAAGGAGATTTTTCACATGAAGCATAAAATTCATGGCTGGCATATTTATCTGGTTGTTACCTTTGTGCTGCTTGGAATTCTGATTTCCACCCAGATTCAGACCCAGAGCCGTCTTATGTCCGACCTGTCGATGCAATCGACCAGTGATTTAAGTATCATGTTAAAAAATCTCACGGATAAACGCTGGCTGCTGACAGAAGAGCTGGAAGAAGCCGAACAGAACCTGCTGACCTATCAGAATGACTACAGCAGTGACACCGCTTTAATCTCCAGTGTAGAAAACGAATTAAACCGTCTGCAGATGATCAGCGGCACCAGCGCTGTAAAAGGACCTGGTATTTCCATCACCGTAGACGGCTACATGCTGGCCACCGACCTGGTTGTTGTAATCAACGAACTTTGGGCAGCCGGAGCAGAAGCCGTTACCATCAATGACTGCCGCATTACCGCAACAAGCGGAATCAGTTATGTGGATACCATGGAGAAAACCTACCTGACCTGCGACGGCACCGTTATTCAGGAACCATACGAAATCCGTGCATTGGGCAACAGCTCCATTCTGGAGAAAAGTCTCACCATGCCGGGCGGCATTGCCGACAGCCTGAGTCTGTATCAGGTATATCTGAATATCGAGCTTCAGGACGAACTAACCCTGGCATCCCAGCCGTCACAGCTGCGTCTGCGTTATGGCAGAGTGCCGGAAAAAAATTAACAAATTCTATAAATACTAAAGCCTCGCTTCTGTCGGAGTATCCCGACAAAAACGAGGCTTTTCTTGTACTTATACTTATGCTTTTACAGACTATATGCCCGGCGTCACACTTATGGACGCAGACCCATACCGCCTTCCAGAGTTAAGGTTTCACCACTCAGGTATTTAAAGTCTGGAGATGCCAGCTGTACACATACACGGCCGATTTCCAGCTCAGGATCCCCATAATGACCCATTGGAGGCATTTTTACATTCTGTTTAAACGCTTCCGGATATGCTTTTTCAAACTGTTCCAGCTGTGCTGTCCAGGCAATCGGACAGATAACGTTAACATTGATCCCATCCGGACCCCATTCTGTTGCAGCTACACGGCTCATACCACGAATCCCTTCTTTTGCAGCCGCATAAGCACTCTGACCAAAGTTCCCGAACAGACCGGCACCCGATGCAAAGTTGATAACCGAACCTTTTGTTTCTTTCAGATATGGGTAACATGCTTTCATGTAATGGAATACCGCATATAAACCAGAATACATCGCCAGGTCAAACTGCTCTACGGTATGATCTGCCAGAGTTACACCAGAAGCCGACGCCTGCGCATTGTTTATCAGAACGTCGATACGGCCGAATGCGTCAATTGTCTGCTGTACAACCGATGCTGCAACCGCTTCATTATCAGCACCAGCACTGATATCCGCCTGTACCGGCAGAACTTTTACACCATACAGTCTTTCCAGTTCTTCTTTCGCATCTTCCAGTTTTTTTACGTTACGACCGGTGATTACAATATTTGCACCTTCTTTTGCGTACGCAGTTGCAATCCCGTAACCGATAGAACCGCATCTGCCATCACTTAACACCGCACGGCCGCCGCCGGTTACAATTACTGTTTTACCTGTTAAAAATCCCATAATAACATCCTCCCCATCTATACGTTTTCAAGATATATTCATTATAGCCTGTCTATAACGCCGTCACAAGACTTAGACCACGTTATACTGATAAGAATCCTTACATAGAGTTATTACCCGATTTGTGAAAGAAATATTCAGTACAAGGCAAAAAAATATAAAAGGTGTCAACAAAAGTTGACACCTTTTATATTTTTACTATTTCAGCATCAGCATAGCGGCGTTTCGTCCAGTTTTTCCTCCACCGGCACGATGGCTGAAAAAGATTTCATGATTGTTAAAGGTACACAGGCCGCTTACCTCAATATGTTCCGGCACAAGCCCTGCCTCCAGCAGCTGCCGCCGGTTTGCCTCCCATAAATCCACTTTGCCGTGGGTTTCATCCACCGGCAGAATAATCTCTTCGGCAAACGAAAAGGCCTCCCGAAAACGCTCCAGCACCGGCAGATCTACTTCGTAGGCATCCTGGGAAATGGACGGCCCGATAACCGCACGAATCTCGTTACGGCTGCACTGATATTCTTCTGCCATCACATCGACCATTCGGGATGCAATTTTTCCTACAGTGCCTTTCCAGCCGCAATGGGTTACAGCAATTACCTGCCGCACCGGCTCATAAAACAGCACCGGTACACAATCTGCATACAAAGTCATTAGAGCAATGCCTTTCTGGTCGGTTACCAGCCCGTCGGTTTCGGCAAAAGCTGTTGATACATCCAGAAAACCGCTTCCGCCATCGCCAGCACTGATTCTGGCTATATGAACGCCATGCACCTGCTGACCGCATACGGCCTGTTCCGGCAGAATCCCCAGTGCCGCAGCAAATACTCTGCGATTGTTCTGCACACTAACTAAATCATCACCACAGCTCATACCCATATTCAGTTCCTGATACGGTTCTCTGCTGCAGCCGCCTGCCCGGCTGCTGAACCCATGTACAATACCCGGCAGTCCGTTTAAAATTCCGGACTGATAAATTGTCAGCTGTTCCTGTTTTATCTGCTGAAACATTGCTGTATGCCCCCATTTGTTGCTGCATTGTCTGTATACGCTGTATACATCATTATATCATAAGAGTTCTGCTTATTCCAGTTTTTGAAATTCGCGCTGCAGCCGTCCAATGATTTTCTTTTCTAACCGGGAAATATACGACTGGGAGATTCCCAGAAGATCGGCTACTTCTTTCTGGGTACGTTCCTCCCGACCCCGTAAACCAAAGCGCAGCTCTACAATCATTCGCTCTCGCTTGGTCAACCTGGACATCGCCAGCTGCAGCAGATGATAATCGATATCTTTTTCAATATTCTGATAAATAATATCTTCTTCGGTGCCCATTACATCGGAAAGAAGCAGTTCATTTCCATCGTAATCAATTTTCAGCGGCTCATCCAGACTGACTTCATAGCGCATTTTGCTGGTTC
>JAFOFM010000137.1 GCA_017387265.1 Peptococcaceae bacterium
AATTGAACGCTTAAGTCATACAACCGTATCGTGTAATTTACAGGCGATGCAGGACATTCTGGCAGAGCGCGGCAGTGCGCCTTTAAAACATGGCTTACCGGCTGCCGAATTATTAAAACGTCCGGAAGTATATTATGATGATTTAATCACCGTTGGTGTTGGCCGTGACGATTTAGCGGCGAATGTAAAAGAACAGGTAGAAGTACAGATTAAATACGAAGGCTATATTAAAATGCAGATGGATCAGGTATCCCGCATGGAAAAAATCGAAAATCGCCACTTGCCGGAGGATTTAGATTACAGTTTAATTACCGGTCTTCGTAATGAAGCAAAACAGAAGCTCAATAATATTAAACCGGTATCGGTTGGTCAGGCTTCCCGTATTTCCGGGGTGTCTCCTGCGGACATTTCTGTATTGCTTGTATACTTGGAGCAGCAGCGTCGTCAGGAGGGAGCAGGCGAATGAGAGATATTTTAAATAATGCATTTACCAGCGAAGGCTTTTCTCTGACCGATGTACAGAATCAGCAGTTTGTCGATTATTTTGATATGCTGATAGAATGGAATCAGAAAATCAATTTAACTGCTATTGAAGAACCAACAGAAGTTGCCTATAAACATTTTGTGGATTCGGCATGTCTGATGCGCGTAGTGCCGGATTTAAAAGGCAAGTCCATGATTGATATCGGCACAGGGGCAGGGTTTCCAGGTGTTCCTTTAAATATTATGGAGCCTGAATTAAACGTAACTCTGTTTGATTCACTGAATAAACGTATTGTATTTTTACAGGAATTATGCAATAAACTGCAGTTAAAAAATATTCGTGCCGTACATGGACGTGCCGAAGAATTTGGAATTAAACCAGATTATCGTCAGCAGTTTGATATGGCTACGGCACGCGCTGTAGCCCGTATGCCGGTATTATTAGAAATCTGCCTGCCTTTTGTTAAAAAAGGCGGCATCTTCATTGCATTAAAAGGACCGGAACTGGAAAACGAAATTAAAGAAAGCGGCAATGCTTTAAAAGAACTGGGCGGTAAAGTTGTGGATGTGCAGCAGTTTACACTGGCTGATGGAGCGTATACCCGTAACCTGGCTGTAATTGAAAAAGTAAAAGACACACCAAAAAAATATCCGCGTAAAGCCGGGACTCCACAGAAAAAACCACTGTAATATTTTCCTGAATAATAACTGTAAAAAGAAGGAAATTATAATTTCATCGAGAATTACTTTTTGAAGAGATTTTTATAATGGATACAGAAAAGGAACATGTCTATGTTTAAATCAATACGACACCTGTTTCAGGAAGAACTTGCGGATTTATCTGCTTTAGAATCTAAAAAAGAAACAGCGGTGGAAGAGCCGGTTCTTGCAGAAAAACACGAAGAACTGAATCTGGAGATAGCGCCGGAAACATTTGAGCAGCCAATCCTTCAGGAAGAGCCTGTAGTGGAAGAAAATTTTGAACAGGCGGCACCACAATATACGGATACGATGCAGGTGGAAGAACAGCCTGTAAAAGTGGATGAAGTAAAAGAGGAAGCCCCGGTTTCAGACGAAGCAAAAGGGGAAACCATTCTGGAATTAGCGATTGATGCTATTAAGGCGAATCCGTTTCAGCCACGGCTTTATTTTGATCCGGCACAGTTAGAGGAACTGGCCAGCTCTATTAAAGAATACGGTGTATTGCAGCCGGTTATTGTGCGCATTGTAGATGGCAATTATCAGCTGGTAAGCGGGGAAAGACGATTCCGCGCCAGCAAACTTGCGAATAAGGAAACCATTCCAGCTCTCTTGCGTCAGCTGAGTGATCGTGAAGTTGCTGAAATGGCTTTAATTGAAAACCTGCAGCGTGAGGATCTGAATTATTTTGAAGAAGCGGAAGGGTATGCTCGACTGATTCAGGAATTTCAGATTACGCAGGAGGAAGTGGCGAAAAAAATGGGCAAAAGCCAGCCTACCATCGCCAATAAACTTCGTTTGCTGCAGATTTCAGAAAAAGTACGTCGTGAAATTTCAGTGGATGTAGTAACAGAGCGTCATGTACGTTCGCTGTTAAAATTAAAAAATGAAGAACAGCAGCTGGATGTGCTCAATCGCATTTACAAAAATAATCTGAACGTACGTCAGACCGACGATTATATCGAAACACTGCTGATTAACGAAGAAAAAAATATCCGTGAGCAGAAGAAAAAGAAAATGATGAAAGCCATTAAGGATATGAAAATCTTCGTGAATACCATCAAAGGTACGGTAAAAACCATTCAGGATGCCGGTATGCCGGCCGAAATCATCGAACAGGAAAACGATGAATATATGGAAGTGGTAATTCGTTTACCGAAAAAAGAACTGGCACAGTAAATTTTTCAAATGTTTCACGTGAAACATTTTGGAATATGGAGAATAGAATTATGATAATAAGAAATGCATCCATGCAGGATCTGGATATTGTAACACATGTGGAAGCAGTCTGTTTTCCGGAGGCGGAGGCAGCCTCGAAAAAAACAATGAAAGATCGATTATCTGTTTATCCGGAATATTTCTGGATTATACAGGACGGGGAAACGGTAATCGGGTTTATTGACGGCCCTGTTGTGAATCAGCCTGCTATTATTGATGAGATGTTTGCAAATACATCCATGCATGATAAAAACGGACTTTATCAGAGTGTATTCGGGCTTAGTGTGCTGCCGGAATATCGCAAACAAGGTTATGCGTCAAAACTGATGGAAGCACTGATTGAGGATGCACGAAAGGCTGGTCGCAAAGGATGTATTCTGACTTGCAAAGAACGCCTGATTTCTTATTATGAGAAATTCGGATATCAGAATCAGGGTGTATCAAAATCGGAGCATGGCGGTGCCGTGTGGTATGATATGCTTCTGGAATTTTAAAAGAATATTAAAAGGACTGCTGTCGATGAAACGACAGCAGTCCTTTTTTGTTAAATTTATTTGTTTTCTATATACTAGCTTAATTATGTGTAAAATCTAATACAGTTACGGCTTCGCCAGCTTCTTTTTTTACAAGTTCCAGCATTTTTTCCGCATGCGGGCAGGCAAATCCAATTGGATTGCCTTTGGTAATACAGGAGGCTAGAGCAATGGTATCAGCACCTCGTTTTACCAGTTCACGAACTCGCAGAACTGATTTTTTTCCGGGACAGCCGCCGCAGTTAATAAAGCCAACAATATCAATAGGTTCGGTAACGCCTTCAAATGCACCTTTCTTTTCTGCAATCATTTTGAAATCCGCAGTTCCAGGGCAGAAATCCTCTGTCTGCATGCAGCGAATAATTCCAACTTTCATAAAACAACCTCCCTGTTTATAAATTGAAATCATTGTAACGCGAATATATAGAATTTGCAATAGATATTATAGAAACAGGGACAAAAATAAGGCATCCTGCAGGATGCCTTATGGTAGAACTTTTATAATATCAGTTGAAACCGTACAGTTTCTGAGACAGTTTGTAACCGATTACAGCAATTTTACGACCAAATGGTGTCTGAGCACTCATTACACGGCCAAATAATCCGTAGCGCAGTTTTTTGTACATAGCTGGATTGCTAAGCTGCAGATATTCCCACAACTCATCTTTTTTCTTCAGATTTTCTTCTTCTTTCGAAAGAATGAGCATGATAGAGGAAACACACATCATGATTTCCAGATAGTTATACATATACTGACGCAGCTTTTTGCTTGTTACCATGTTTTTATCGGATAAATCATAATAGTCAATCATCAGTTTGTTTACACGCAGCTGCTGGTCGATACGTTTAATCATAACTTTTTCGTTTACCGACTGATCATCACGGCCGATGAAATAATGATAGAAATCTACATCCAGATAATAGATGTTTTTAACGGCCGGCAGTGGATGATAAACAAAGATGTTGTCTACATAGAAGGTGTGTTTTGGCAGCTGCAGTTCGCAATCACGCAGCATCTGGGTACGGTAGATAACCGAGTGCATCAGAATATACTGGCCTTTTTTAAATTTGCCAATCTGTTCCCAGGTAAAAAGCTTATTCTGAGGCAGAACCGAGCGGTAGTTCATAACTTTTTTATGAGTAGCGCCCTGTTTGTCGTAAACAAAGTTGGAAATGAGCATATCCAGCTGAGTACCATTAGCCAGCATCTGTTTTAATAGGGTCAGAATCTCTTTATAAGCTTTGGTATCTACCCAGTCATCACTGTCGACAACTTTAAAGTAAGCACCGGTTGCATTGCGAAGCCCTGCGTTTACAGCTTCCCCATGGCCGCCGTTTTCCTGATGAATTGCGCGCACGATGTTTGGATATTTTGCCGCATATTCATCCGCGATACGAGCAGTACCGTCTTTGGAACCGTCGTTTACAACCAGAATTTCTACATCTTCACCGCCGGTGAGCAGCGATTCAATGCAGTTTGCCATATAAGCTTCCGAGTTATAGGAAGGAATTGCAATGGATAAAACTTTCATAAGTGCCTCCCGTTAACCTAATAAGGTGTCTGCCAGTGTCAGCGCTTTGTCTACAATGGCATCGATGTTGTAATATTTATATTCGGCAAGACGGCCCAGCAGATGGAAGTTTTTATAATCTTTCACCAGCTCGCAGTATTTTGCATATAAAGCCAGATTATCATCGTTTACAATAGAATAATAAGGAATCTCGCCGTTTTTACCGGTGTAAGGAATTGGATATTCCTTCACGATTGTGGTGTGTTCCGGTTTTTTCTGCCCTGTCAGCTTTTTAAACTCGGTGATACGGGTATAATCTTCGCTAACGGTATAGTTTACCACGGCTTTTGGCTGATAATCGCTTTTTTCGTGATGCTCAAACACAAAGTTTAAGGAGCGATATGGCAGCTGACCATAACAGCAGGAGAAAAATTCATCAATTGGACCGGTGAAAATCACCTGGCCGTTAAATGGTTCGCCTTCAAAGTAAACCTGACCATCTGTTAAGCTGAGCAGTTCATTGGCATCGGTGTCCAGTTTTACGGTGATATTCGGATAGTCCAGCATTTTTTCAAATAATGGAGTGTAGCCTTCTAATGGCATACCCTGATATGCATCCTGGAAATAGCCGTTATCTTCCGAAATCAGCACTGGTACGCGAGCACTTACGCTTGGATCAATATCTTCCGGTTTCTGGCCCCACTGTTTTAAGGTGTAGTGCAGGAAGATATTGTTGTATACGTAATCTGCGATGGTCTGGATATCTTTATCCGGATTTTCGCGCAGTTTTAAAATTGGAACGCGGCTTTCCAGCCCGTAGGTTTCGATTAATTTCTGTCGCAGTTCTGCGGCTTTTTCT
>JAFOFM010000138.1 GCA_017387265.1 Peptococcaceae bacterium
AGCCCGTAGCTGTACGCCGTAATATCCGGCCGCGAAAAGCCGGCGGCACAGTCCAGCTCCAGCTGTTCCAGTTTTACCCTGCGGCTGATAATATGCACCGCCTCGGTTAAAAACCCGGCTAAGGGTTTCCACTCTATTTTCAGCGAGGTGTTCTTTCGCCAGCGCTGCCATGCGCGGCTAATGCCCGCTGTTTCTTTTTTATCTGCACGCTCTTTTAGGCGCAGCTTTTGGTTTTTCTCTGCCCCAAGGGGGATAATGCGCCTCATCCATAAATACTGCACGGTAACCTCGCCGCGCAGGCTCTGGTGATATTCGGCATAAACTACAAGCCGCAGCGGCATGTAAAGTAAAAGAATTATCAATATGCAAATACATAAAAAAAGACTACCGGCCCAGTGCATGGTATCACCTCGCCGATAGTCTTTACATGTTTCTGCTTTTTTATGCGGAAATTATTCCTGGGAGTCGTTCCAGATGTCTACAACTTTTTCCCATTCTTCGTCTTCTTCGATGTCGATCAGCATTTCTTCGCCGTTTTCATCGGTAACGATTTTCAGGATGATTGCTTCGTCTTCTTCGGAGCCTTCTTCCAGCGGAGCCAGAACTGCATACTGACTGCCGTCTACTTCCACCATATCGATTACTTCAAAAGGATGTTCGTTGTTGTCTTCGTCTACCAGAATCAGCACGTTATCCATTTCTTCTTCCATCATTTTTTCATTTGCCATGGTAAGCACCTCTTTCGTTAGGATTCTGAACATGGTTCAGATTATTTTGTTTCGCTTTCGCATTTTGCTTATATATCTCAAAGTCTATCCAGATAGCTTTGTAAGATAATCACTGCCGCCATTTTATCGATAACTTTTTTCCGTTTTGCACGGGAAACATCAGCCTCTAACAGCGCACGTTCGGCACTGACGGTTGTGAGGCGTTCGTCCACCCAGATGGTTTCAATCTGGCGTTCCGCGGTTAAATCGGCAATAAACTGCCGCACCTCGTCTACTTTAAAGCCTTCGGAGCCATCCATATTTTTAGGAAGCCCCACCACCAGCTGGCTTACTTCGTGTTCATCGATTAATTTCCACAGGCCTTTCACATCTTCCTCCAGTGTTTTACGCTGAAAGGTTTCCAGACCCTGTGCGGTAATTTTTAACGGATCACTGAGGGCAACGCCAATGCGTTTACTGCCCACATCCAGTGCCATAATTCTCATATACGGTATCTCCTGTTATTTGTTCAGATAGCTGCGAACCAGCTCTTCTACCAGCTCGTCCCGTTCCAGTTTGCGAATCAGGCCGCGAGCATTATTGTGACTTGTAATGTAGGCTGGATCACCGGAAAGAATATAGCCGGCAAGCTGGTTAATCGGGTCATAGCCCTTTTCCTGCAGCGCCACATAAACCGTGTTTAAAATTTCTTTTGTTGCGTTGTCCGTGCTGTTTTCCGCTCTAAAAAACATTGTGCTGTCTAAATCCATACCTTGTCACTCCTTGTATAAATATATGCGTTTGCCGCGCAATACCGGCTTATTTCAGCTGACCAGCCACCAGAGTTTCTGCCATTGCCAGAGCCTCTGCCAGTCTGGTGTAATCTTTACCGCCAGCCTGTGCCATATCTGGACGGCCGCCGCCGCCACCGCCGGTTACTTTTGCGATTTCTTTAATAATATTGCCTGCATGGATGCCCTGTTTGGTCAGGTCTTTGGTTGCTGCCACAATCAGGTTCACGCCGCTTTCACTTTTTGCACCTAAAACTACTACACCGCTTCCCAGTTTATCACGGAACATGTCGCTCATGTCGCGCAGGCTGTTCATATCAGCCGCTTCTACTTCACATGCCAGCAGTTTTACGCCGTTTACTTCTTTTACGTTGTCTAACAGGCCGTCTACCTGGTTTTTGGATGCCGCAGCATGCAGCTGTGCAATTTCTTTTTCCAGTTCTTTGTTCTGAGCACCCAGCTGTTCCACACGGCTGATTAAATCTTTTTCCGGTGTTTTTAAGGTTCTGCCCAGCTCTGCCAGCAGCTGTTCTTTCTGTAATGCGTACTGGTAAGCGCCCATACCGGTTACCGCTTCTACACGGCGTACACCGGCTGCTACTGCGCCTTCGCTTACTACTTTAAATAAGCCGATCTGGCTGATGTTTGCCACATGAGTACCGCCGCACAGTTCCATGCTGTAATCGCCGGCCTGTACACAACGTACTACATCGCCGTATTTTTCGCCGAATAATGCAGTGAAGCCCAGTTTTTTCGCTTCTTCAATACCGGTTTCAAAAATATTTACCGGAATTGCCTGCAGAATTACTTCGTTTACTTTTGCCTCTACTTTTGCCAGTTCTTCCGCTGTAACCGCGCTCATATGAGAGAAGTCAAAGCGCAGACGCTGTGCATCTACAGAGGAACCCGCCTGGTGTACATGGTCGCCCAGTACTTCCTGCAGCGCTTTATGCAGTAAGTGGGTTGCAGTGTGGTTGCGGGCGGTTGCCTGACGAACCGCTTCGTCTACCTGAGCAGTTACGGTTTCGCCTGCTACTACGGTGCCGCTTACAACGCCGTGATGTACGTATTTGCCGTCTGGCATTTTTTCAGTGTTATCTACCACAATTTTACCGGTAGCACCGCTGATTACACCGTGGTCGCCGGCCTGACCGCCGCTCATTGCATAGAATGGGGTTACAGGCAGCACAACATATACTTCCTGACCTTCTTCTGCTTCTTCAATTTTCTGACCGTCGGCAATCATACCAGCCAGCACAGTTTCGGTGCTCAGCTGTTCATAACCGATAAATTCGGTTTTATCTAAATCACCCAGCTGTTCTTTTACGGTGAACGCTAAATCCCATGCGGTGATATCTTTTTTGGATTTTTTGGACAGCTCGCGCTGTGCTTTCATTGCTTCTTCAAAGCCTTTTTCATCTACAGTCATGCCGGACTCTTCCGCCATATCCTGTGTCAGGTCAATCGGGAAGCCGTAAGTATCATAGAAGGTAAATGCGGTAGGCCCGTCGATTTCGGTTTTGCCTTCTGCTTTTAAGCGGGCAATGTTATCGTTAACGATGCGAATACCATCGCTTAAGGTCATCTGGAAACGTTCTTCCTCGGTTTTGATTACTTTTTCAATAAAGCTCAGTTTTTCAGCCAGTTCCGGATAATCTTCGCCCATCAGTTCTACAACTTTTGCGCTGAATTTATACAGGAATGCGCCTTCGATACCCAGAGTTTTACCAAAACGCACGGCACGGCGCAGAATACGGCGCAATACATAACCGCGGCCTTCGTTGCTTGGCAGTACGCCGTCGCAGATTAAGAAGGTGCAGGAACGTGCATGGTCAGCAATTACACGGAACGGGAAGCCAGCCTGGCCTCTGTCGTAGGTTTTGCCGGAGATTTCTTCTACTTTTTCAATTAATGGATAGATTAAGTCGGTATCGTAGTTGCTGCTTACATTCTGCATTACGGATGTAATACGTTCTAAGCCCATACCGGTATCAATGCTTGGACGAGGCAGCGGAGTCATTACGCCGTTTTCATCACGGTTGTACTGCATAAATACCAGGTTCCAGATTTCCAGCCAGCGGTCGCAGTCACATACGCCCAGCGCACAGCCATCCGGATGATTGCAGGCAAATTCTGCACCGCGGTCAATGTGAATTTCGCTGCATGGGCCGCAAGGACCGGTTTCGCCCATCTGCCAGAAGTTATCTTTTTCGCCCAGGCGAATGATACGTTCTTCTGGAACAGGGGACAGTTCACGCCATAAATCATGCGCTTCATCGTCATCGTTATAGATGGTAATATATAATTTATCGATTGGCAGTTTTAATTCTTCGGTTAAGAAGCCCCATGCATTTTTGATTGCATCGCGTTTGAAATAATCACCAAAGGAGAAGTTCCCCAGCATTTCAAAGAAGGTATGGTGTCTTGCGGTACGACCTACAGTGTCCAGGTCGTTGTGTTTGCCGCCGGCACGTACGCATTTCTGCGAAGTGGTAGCACGGGTGTAATCACGTTTTTCCAGCCCTAAGAATACGTCTTTAAACTGGTTCATACCTGCGTTGGTAAACAGCAGAGTAGGGTCATTGTATGGTACTAACGAAGAGCTGGCTACATGAGTGTGGCCTTTATCTTCAAAGTATTTGATAAACATCTGTCTGATTTGTTTGCCTGTTAACATGGTTTTTGCGCCTCCTGCAATTGCAAATCTTTATGGCGGGCAATCCTTTGCCCATTATCCATATGTATCTTTTTATTATATAATTTTGCCGTTTTTTTTTCAACATAAAATCATGAAAAAAACGCATGAAACAGGAATATTTTTCATGTTTCATGCGTTTTGTTTTTTATATCTGTTATTCGATTTCCGCGAACCGTTTTTATGCTTCTACAAACAGCTCCTGCACGTTGATATCAAACTCCGGCAGCTGTTTTGCATAATAGTCAATCTGGCTCAGAATTTCATCCTGCTCAGCTTCCGATAATTCTGTCTCAAAGCCGCCTTCGCGCGCTTCCAGATAATCGGCATAAAGTTCATCGCTTAACAGGTCAAACATATGACGCCCCGATGTTGCTGCCAGCGGAATCCATTCTTCATCTAACTGGCCATTCTGCCCGTGTACCAGCATATAGCCGAATTTTTCCGAATATGCCACATCCACCAGCGGGTGATTTCGGATAAAGTCTGCAAATACGTCCAGTACGTGTTCAATTTCTTTTTTATCCTGTTCGGTATACATAGCTGCGCCTCCAGATGTCTCTTAAATTTTAGATTTCCTGAATAATCGGCAGAATCATTGGTCTGCGACGTGTTTTTTCGTATAAATAACGGCTCAGTGTGTCACGCAGCCCTGTTTTCAGGCTGGACCAGTCTACAATATTCCGCTCCAGACTTTTTTCCAGGCTCTGTGTTACTTTTTCCCGTGCGCCGGCCATCAGTTCATCAGCCTCGCGCACATATACAAACCCGCGGGATACAATATCTGGCCCGGCTGCAATGCTATGTGTTTCCCGATCCAGTGTTACCACCACAATCAGAATCCCGTCCTGCGACAGCTGTTTGCGATCACGCAATACAATATTGCCTACATCGCCCACACCCAGCCCGTCAATCAGTACACGGCCAGCCTGCACCTTACCGGTGATAGCACCCTGGAATTCGTTTACTTCAATTACACTGCCGTTTTCGGCAATAAACACATTTTCTTCCGGAATCCCTACTTCCACAGCCAGCTGTTTATGCTTCACAAGCATGCGATACTCACCGTGTGCCGGAATAAAATATTTTGGTTTTACTAAATTCAGCATCATTTTCAGTTCTTCTCGGCAGGCATGACCGGAAGTATGCACGCCGCTTGCAGAGCCGGAAATGACCCTTGCCCCCTGGCGGTACAGCATATCAATAACACGCGCCACCAGTTTTTCGTTGCCCGGAATTGGAGATGCCGATAAAATTACGGTGTCTCCTTCCTCGATTTTTACCTGACGATGATCCGACATCGCCATACGGGTTAACGCCGACATTGGTTCCCCCTGGCTGCCGGTGGTTAACAGCACCACCTCATTGCGCGGATAGCGGTTTAATTCATCCAGCTCGATAATAGTGCCGGCCGGCACATCCAGATATCCCATCTCCTGTGCTACGTTGGCAATGTTCACCATGCTGCGCCCGGCAATAGCCACTTTGCGGCCATAATGGCAGGCTGCATTGATTACCTGCTGAATACGATGCACATTCGATGCAAAAGTTGCAATGATAATACGCTCTTTTGCCGTCCGGAAAATGTTATCAAAATTTTCCCCTACAGATTTTTCCGAAGCACTGTACCCGGGCCGCTCCACATTCGTACTATCCGATAAAAGAGCCAGAACGCCTTTATTCCCTAACTCCGCGATTCGCTGATAGTCCATACCATGGCCATCAACCGGTGTTTGGTCAAATTTAAAGTCGCCAGAGTGCAGAATAATCCCGTACGGTGTATGCACAGCAACCGCTACCGAATCCGGAATACTGTGACAGGTGCGAATCAGTTCCACACGGAAAGAACCCACCTTGAATTCCTGACGCGGTTTTACAACGTGTAACCGTGGATTGGATACAAATGTTGCCTCTTTCAGTTTTGTTTCAATTAAGCCGATAGTCAGTTTCATACTGTAAACCGGTACATTGATCTCACGCAGAAGATACGGCAGAGCACCAATATGGTCCTCGTGCCCGTGGGTAATGACTACCCCTTTTACCATATCCCGGTGTTCCAGCAGATAACTGATATCCTGAATTACGATATCGATGCCTAAAAGCTCCTCATCGGGGAACAGCAGACCGGCATCAATAATTAAAATTTCATCATCACATCTAATGGCCGTCATATTCTTCCCGATTTCTCCTAAGCCGCCCAGTGGAATAATACTAACGCCATCCATTTTTCTAGTCTTAATGACCGTAACCTCCTTACCAAAAAAAATTTTATTTTCCGACCAAACCAACTCTTATATTATATCCGATTTTACAAAAAAAAACAACCCGAACAGGAAAAAAAATGCAATTTTCATTTCACAAATTATTGTTTATACAGCACCTGTTCTGCAAACCATTTTATATAAACGGGTAACAAAAAAGCTGCCTGCGTATACAC
>JAFOFM010000139.1 GCA_017387265.1 Peptococcaceae bacterium
ACTTTGAAGAAGACTCCAAAGGTTCTATCAAAGAAGGAAAACGTGCTGACCTGGTAGTTCTGGATGCCAACCCATTAAAAGTAGATCCAATGGCAATCAAAGATATTAAAATTCTGGAAACCATTAAAGACGGTGTAACTGTTTTTACCGCATAAGAATTATATGATATTGCAAAAGCAGTCGGAGTAATCCGGCTGCTTTTTTTGTGTGGTTGCATTTCTAATTTATTCTTGTTTTCTGTGGTCGTAAACTTGTCTGGAAACACATTTTACGGTATACTGATACTCTGCATGAATATTCCGCTGTTTTCGGGGTAAAGTAATGGATGTATCATCAATGTTTCACGTGAAACATTGACTCGTACTTATATATGATAAATTGATAATCGCAATGACAGACTGTAAGGAGAGATTCTTTTGTATAGACGTAAATGGCGCTGCCAGGCTGCTGTGCTGGTTTTGCTGATTCTGCTGGTATTAAGCGGATGCGGATCAGACAGTCAGCCGACTCAGACAGAGGAAATGATTAGTATTGTATTCTGCCACAATCAGCCGGTTGGCTCACCGGAGGATGTAGGGGCTCAGGCTATGGTGGAAAAACTGAAAAAAGAACTGGGTGACCGTGTAATTGTGGAACTTTATCCGGCACAGCAGATGTATGATATGGATACTCAGATGGAAAAAGTGCAGCTGGGAGAAATTCATCTTACCTTACAGCCAACCGCAGTAGTTTCACCGATTGCCGATGATGTGAAAGTGCTGGATTTACCATATCTGATGCCTGTTGATAATGAAAAACAGATTTACGAGGTTCTGGATGGTGAGCTTGGCGGGGAACTGTTA
This sequence comes from Peptococcaceae bacterium, assembly GCA_017387265.1. GTDB lineage: Bacteria > Bacillota > Peptococcia > Peptococcales > Peptococcaceae > UBA7185. The sequence continues at coordinate 843 of JAFOFM010000139.1, forward strand.
AACCGTATTGAAGGGACTGGTGTAAACGGACTGGGAATCTGGTATGGCGGTTATAAACTTTTTACCACAAACGGACCGGAAATTCACAGCCCTGCTGATTTTCAGGGGCTCAGTATGCGTGTGCTGCCATCTTCTGTGTTAACGGCTCAGTATGAAAACTGGGGAGCAGAGGCGGTACCGGCATCGTATTCCGAACTTTACAGTGTTCTGGAAGAAGGTATTGCACATGGGCAGGAAAATCCGGTGCAGACCATTGCTTTAAATCGTTATCAGGATGTGCAGAGCCAGATGGTGCAAGGGTATCACGGTGTGATGCATTATGTGCTGTTGACCAATACTGCATGGTTTGAAAGCCTTCCAGAAAATATGAAGGAAGCCATCATCGAGGCAGAGGAATACGGCCGTAAAGAGGCTCGCAAAGCTTATGCCGCACAGGAAGCCGATTATATCGCAACGCTGGAAAGCGCCGAAGGAGTGCATTATTATGAGCTGACGCCGGAGGAAATCGAAGTGTTCAAAGCCAGCGTACAGCCTGTATATGAAAGCCAGACAGCTGGAAGCCAGTGGCAGATGGATTATGTAAAACGGCTGCAGGAAGCCTTTGCTGAATAAACCTGAATATGCAATGTCTGATCTCCCTGCGAAACCGCAGGGAGATTTTTGTATCTGGATTGTATTGTGTATTATCGGGGGAATTTGCTTGAAAGCTAATGTGAAAAACGATACAATAACGGGTAATACTAAAATATAGGAATAAGACAAGGGAGCGTGGAGAGTATATGATTATTATTTTAAAACCAGGTGCCAATAAGGCACAGGTAGGGGAAATTTCCCAGTGGATTGAGGAGCATGCCAATGTGAGCGTGAATCCGATTTATGGCTCCATGACAACGATTTTAGGTCTGGTTGGCGATACCAGCAGTGTGGATATGGGTTTAATCCAGTCGAATGAACTGGTAGAAGCGGTGAAACGTGTATCCGAACCATATAAAAAAGCAAACCGTAAGTTCCATCCGGATGATACCGTGTTACAGATTGGCGATTTAAAACTGGGCGGCAATCATTTTCAGATTATCGCAGGGCCTTGCTCGGTGGAATCGGAAGAACAGATTCTGGAAGTGGCAAGAAATGTTCATAATTCCGGCGCAAAAATGCTGCGCGGCGGTGCGTTTAAGCCAAGAACCTCCCCGTATTCTTTCCAGGGGATGCGTGCAGAAGGTTTGGAATTATTATTAAAAGCAAAAAAAGAAACCGGTATGCCAATCGTTTCCGAGCTGATGAGCCTGGCGCATCTGGATTTATTCGAAGATGTGGATGTCATTCAGATTGGCGCCCGCAATATGCAGAACTTTGAACTGTTAAAAGAACTGGGCAGATGCAATAAAACCATTCTGCTGAAACGCGGTTTAGCCAACACGATTGAAGAACTGCTGATGAGTGCCGAATACATTATGTCCGGCGGCAACGAAAACATTGTATTGTGCGAACGCGGCATCCGCACCTATGAAACCTATACCAGAAACACGCTGGATTTATCGGCTATTCCGCTGATTAAAAAATATTCGCACCTGCCGGTTGTGGTAGACCCGAGCCACGCGACCGGTCAGGCATGGATGGTGCCTACCATGGCCAAAGCGGCTATTGCAGCCGGAGCTGATGGTTTATTAATCGAGGTGCACAACAACCCATGTCAGGCAAAATGTGACGGCGCCCAGTCCTTAGACTGTAAAGAATTTGATGACCTGATGACAGACCTGAAAAAACGTCTGGCTTTTGAGGGTAAAGTGCTGTAAATATTTCAACGCAGAACCGATAATTTTCGATTCTGCGTTTTTTATATTCCGATGCCGGCAATAACTTAGAAGAAATCCGTTGCTGGAAATACATTTCTTTTAATGAATCGACAAATATACCCTGCTGTATTGAAGATAAAAATTTTATTTAGAAGCAGATTTCCAAATATGCTTTGTTAAGCTGTTTTCAGGCGTTATAGCCCAACTCAATAACCCCCTATAAAGACCTTCAACTTCCGCAGAATCTTCTTTTGGTATATGATTGGGTCAGATAGAAAATGTTTATATGACTTATGAGGCAATTGAAATACTCGCAATTATTCTTTATGCACAATCTGGTACATATAAACGTTCTAAAAAACAATCACGAAAAAATAGAAGGAGTGTTATTTATGGCAGAAGCGAAAAAGAAAAAAGACTTGTATTATGTTCATACCGCCATTGGTCTGGCTATTACAGCCCTGTTCTGGGTAATGCCGCCGATCGCACCAATCACACCGGTAGGTATGAAATGTCTGGGTGCCTTTTTAGGCATGGTTTATATGTGGTCTATGGTAGATGTACTGTGGCCAAGTTTATTTGGTCTGTTCATGCTGGGGGTTTCCGGTATTGACCCTGCTGGTTCCAACAGTGTATGGATGAACGGCGTAGGTAACTTTACTGTATTATTAACTCTGTTCACTATGACTCTGTTTGGTGCGGTACATGAAGTTGGCGACACCATGTACATTGCGAAATGGTTCCTGACCAAAAAAATCTTCAAAGGTCGTCCTTATGTATTTATTGCAATCTTTTATGTATGCTGCGGCGTATTATCCGCACTGGTTAGCCCGATTACATCGTTAATCATTTTATGGCCGGTAGCACTGAGCTTAACCACAGCATTAAACATTACACGCGAAGATAAAATCTGGCCATGGTTCTACGTTGGGATGTTCCTGGTATCTACCTTAATGCAGCCATTCTTCCCATTCATGGGTGCACAGCTGATTCCGTTAAGCGCATTCCAGGGTATGACAGCGCAGATGTTTGGTGAAGCAATGCAGGTGCCAATGCTGCAGTACATGGTTGTAAATCTGTTAATGACTATTCTGATTATGGCAGTATATATTCTGATTATCAAACTGCTGCGTGTTGATGTTAGTAAATTAAAAGCGCAGTTGGCTTTCTGATCTTCGGCCTTTTCGGCTGCCCGCGTCTAGGCATGGCCGGCGCGGCGTACGCGACGGTCGTAGCGATGTTCGTGCAGTGGGGCGTCCTGGCGGCGATGGCCGAGCGCGACCTGCGCGGCGGGAAGGGCGGCGGCGCGAGCG
>JAFOFM010000140.1 GCA_017387265.1 Peptococcaceae bacterium
AAGCGCCTTCCCGATAACTGTCCGGTACAGATTTTAATGCTTCTTCTGTGGTACGCATAATCAGCGGCAAAATCATAATTGCCAGCGTAAACGCACCGGCAATCAGCGAAAGCCCCCAGTCCAAAGCTTTTACAAAAAACAGTGCTCCAAAGAGGCCATATACAATCGACGGAATACCCTGCAGAGTTTCCGTGGTCACACGGATAAGCCCTATAAACTTGTTACCACGCTTTGCATACTCCACCAGATAAATAGCAGAGGCTATCCCGACCGGAGCTGCAATCAACAAAGAAAACAGTACCATCAGCACGGTGTTAACTAGTGCCGGCATCATCGATACGTTTTCCGTGTTGTACGTCCACGCAAAGAGGGACGGCGTCAGATTCGGAATCCCGCGAATCAGAATATAACCAATCAGCATTGCCAGAACCCCGACTGTAATTACAGCTGATAGACAGACCAGCAAAAGCAGCACAAACGACAACGGTGTACGTTTATATGTTTTCAGACGCTGTTTCCATGTCTGCCGGTTAATCGCTTCCTGTACAGCTGCCATATTATCGCTCCTTCCGTTTTAGCAGAGAAAATGCCAGATTAATAATTAGAACAAAAACAAAGAGTACAACCGCTGTTGCCACCAGTGCCTCGCGGTGCAAATCGGTTGCATAGCCCATTTCCATTACAATATTGGTTGTCAGCGTACGAATCCCGTCAAGCAGACTGTCCGGAACTCTTGTCTGATTGCCAACAACCATCATCACTGCCATAGTTTCCCCGATGGCACGGCCAACACCCAGGATAATGCCCGCCAAAACCCCTGACGATGCTGCAGGAACCACCGCAAAAAACACACTACGCTCGTGACTGGCCCCTAGCGCCAGGCCGCCCTCATAATAACTTTCCGGAACGGCTCGCAGTGAAGATTCGCTGACACTGATAATGCTGGGCAAAATCATAATTGCCAACAGAATGGATGCCGTCATCATACTCTGCCCGTCCCCGCCAAAATGATTTCGCACAAACGGCACAAGCACAATCAATCCAAAAAAACCATATACGATGGATGGAATCCCTGCCAGCAAATCCACTGCCGGTTTCAGAATTTTATATAAACGTCCCGGACAGAATCTGGCCATAAAAATCGCCATAAGCACTCCCACCGGTACGCCTAGTAGAATTGCTCCTGCTGTAGTATAAATGCTTCCCAGAATCATTGGCATAATGCCATAAATATCATTGCCCGGTTTCCATTTTTCGCCTAGCAGAAAATCAAACAGACCAATCTCTGCCATAGCGGGAATCCCGTTGGCAAACAGAAAGATGCAGATTAGCCCCACCGCCAATACCGAAGCACAGGCCGCTGTCAGAAAAATAATATGCATCGCATTCTCACGCATCTGAAGCACTTTATATCTGGATGTTTCCATATACTTCCCTCATTTATCGACTATTAAAATAATATTCGCAAACCACTGAATCACAGCATTTTATTAAAAAGGACCGCCCATGATTTTCGCAATGCGCAAACCACGGGCAATCTGTTTTTATTTGGATTCGTTCAGCTGGCTCCAGTCAGTTACCACACCGGTATAGATATCTTTCACCTGTTCTGCTGTCAGGTCTGTAATCGCTGCATCGTTATTTACAATAACCGCAATTCCGTCCAGAGCAATGGCTGTAGATACCACTCCTTTTTCAGTTTCGCTGTCTTTCAGTTCACGGGAAGCCATACCCAGGTCGCAGGTTCCATCAATCGCAGATGTTACACCAGTACTGGAATCGCTCATCTGCACTTCCACAGTCATATCCGGATTCAGCGCCACGTAGGCTTCTTTTAATTTTTCCATAACCGGAGTCACAGAAGAAGACCCTGCTACAATTACCTTGCCGCTCATATTACCGCCAGTATAAGCCTCTGCATTATCTACAGATGCGATATAACCATTTTCTTCAACAACCGCCTGCCCGTCTGCACTCATGATATAATTCATGAAATCCTGTGCTTCTGGTGTTAAACCGGCAACATTCGGAACAACATTGAACGGACGGGAAATTTTGTAGCTGCCACCTTTAATCGCATCTACACTTGGAGCCACACCGTCAATATTTACAGCTTTCACGGTATCGTTCAGAGAGCCTAACGAAATATAGCCAATTGCATTTACATTGCCTGCAACGGTTGTCATCATTACAGAGGTGCTGTTTGTAATGCTTGCCTCTTCGGTTGTCATATCTTCTTTTTCGCCGGCTTCATTTTTCTGTTCTACACCAAACAGTTCTACAAACGCGCCTCGTGTACCAGAACCATCTTCACGGGAGATGACAGAAATCGCGCTTGATGTTTCCGCCTGCTGTGCTGTATCTGCATCGCTGCCGCCGCAGCCGGCCAGATTCGTCACCGCAAGTGTAGATAATACTACCATACTTAATACTTTTTTCAGTTTTTTGTTCATGTTTGTAATCTCCTTTTTATTAAAATTAAATTGCTTCCCTTACTACATGGTTAATTTTACAATTCAATTGTTAAATACATATGCATACCAGCGTAAAGTTTATGTAAAAAACAAAAAGCACTCTGCCTCAACCTTTACAAAACCATATTTCATCACTATAATTAACATAAAGTCTATTCTGATTTTGCAGTAACAGGAGGTTTTTTATGCGTCTTGAACAATTACGCTATCTGAGTGATATTCAATACACCAATTCCATCTCCAAAACAGCCAACCGCTTCTTTTTATCCCAGCAGTCCTTATCCAATAATATCCGACAGCTGGAAAAAGAGCTTGGTGTTGTTCTGTTGGAACGCTCCCCGTTCGGCGTAGTACTGACAAAAGATGCTCGTGCACTGCTGGAATTAAGCGACCCGTTTCTGCGGCAATACGATGAGCTGCAGAATCAGTTTGCACTGCAGCGGCAGGCCGATTCAGAAGACAGCCTGAAACATATCAAAATTCTGAATTCTTCCGCATTAACCAGCATCGTTCTTCCGAAAGCTATTGCTATTTTCTCAAAGCGTCATCCACGCGTTCGTATTTCTATTAAAGAAATCCCCTATCGCGATGTTTTCCCGGCTGTGATAGACCGTACCTGCAATGTTGCGTTTTTAAGTATCAATGAAGAGTATTTTCTCAGTCAGCTGAACCAGCTGGAAGATTCAGAAGCCATTCATCACAATATTATGCTGACTGACCGTCTGGTAGCCTGTGTACCAGCACACTCCCCATTAGCAGAAAAAGAGATGGTGGAGCAGTCTGATATTATGACCAGACCTTTCACCTACTTAAATATTGTGCCGCTGGTAAAAAACAAATCAGGATATTCCAATTTAGCATTGTATACTTCTAACAACATCGAATTTCATCGCCGCATTCTTCAGGAAATGGATGTCGTTTCTTTAATGCCGCGCTACGTATATGTAAATCTGTTTGAAAGTAAACACGCTGTAGCGAAACCTTTAGAAGGTGCTCAGCAAATCATTTATCATGCGACACTTTATCCAGATGCAACACC
>JAFOFM010000141.1 GCA_017387265.1 Peptococcaceae bacterium
AGATCATAGCATAAAAGCAATTCATATATTTACAAAACGAATTGAGTTTCAAATAAGAAAGGATGATTTTGTATGTTAAGAAGCAAAGGTTTAACCAACAAACTGCTGGTTCTGGGTCTGGACGGTATGGACCCTCGTTTTTCCAAAGCAATGGTAGATGCCGGAAAAATGCCAAACCTGAAAAAACTGATTGAAATGGGTTCTGCTCGTGAAGACCTGGTGCTGTTAGGCGCAATGCCTACTATTACACCTCCACTGTGGGCAACACTGGCAACAGGATGCTATCCAATGACACACGGGATTATTGACTACAACCTGCAGGTTCCAGGTGAACTGGATATGACTCAGGAAGCATTCATGAGCAAATTCCTGAAAGCAGAACCTCTGTGGAACTGCACTGCAGCTGCCGGCAAAAAAACTCTTGTTTGGCACTGGCCGGGCGGCGCTTGGCCTCCAACCAGCGACAGTCCGAATCTGATGGTAGTTGACGGTACTTCTCCAGGTGCTCTGGGCAACACCACTCATAAAGTGGATGAAGAGTTTGTAGTAATCGCTACAACTAAAACATCTGCAGGCGGTTTCCGCGGTTATGCGGCAAACGGTAGCCATATCGATGGCGACATTACCGAACAGAAAGCGCCAAAACGCGCTATGGTAATGGATATTAAAGACCCTCGTATTAAAGAATTCTACGAAAACGAATATCTGGATGGTCTGGTATTCCAGGGCTACAAACCAGGTTTATTCTCTATCCGTAACTCTATTGCATACGAAGGCGCAAATATGGACGAACTGGCTGACTGGCCATGTCACTTATCTATGTCCCCAATTACCGAACCGGAAGGCTGGGCAAATGCTCCGGAAGGCGCAAAAGAATTTACCATTTACTACAAATGGGGCCATGTGAAAAAATATGCTCTGATTCTGAAAAATGAAGAAGGTAAATACGACAGAGTAGCAGTATATGCTGCAAAAGAACAGCCAGAACCATTATACGTTCTGGAAAACGATGTATATACACCAAACTGCCCGGATATCATGCCGGACAACAAAGGCAACATCGTAAAAGTTGTTCGTAACATGCGTGCTCTGGAAATCAGAGAAGACGGTTCCTATGTACGTATGTGGGCAGGCTGCGCTGTAAACTGCGAAAACAGCGACTGCTGGTACCCAAGATGGATCTTCGACAAAGTAAACGAACGCTTTGGTCCTCCACCAGCAACTTCCATGGCTGCATGCCAGGACGAAGACCTGATTATCAAATGTGCGCAGGAACAGTGGGCCCAGTCCGCGAAATGGCAGGCTGACGCTATGCAGTACATGATGGACGAAGAAGGCGTTGAAGTAATCTTCAGCCACTTCCACGGTCCTGACCTGGCTGGCCACGCATACATGAAATATCTGAAAAACCGTGAAAATTCCATCGTTGACGAAAGCGTTGTTCGTACATGGCATGAAAACACCTACAAATGGAGCGATGATTACATTGGTTCCTTCCTGCCATACATCGATAAAGGCTGGACCATTATCGTAACTTCTGACCACGCTCTGATTTGTCCGGAACACGACCATCAGGAAATCGGCTCCAACGAATCCGTAAACGTTGGTGTTATGAAACGTCTGGGTTACACCGTTCTGAAAACCGATGAAAACGGCAACGAAATTCATGAAATCGACTGGAGCAAAACAAGAGCGATTCAGACTCGTTCCAACTCCATCTATGTAAACCTGAAAGGCCGCGACCGTCACGGTATTGTAGACCCTGCTGACAAATATGAACTGGAAGAACAGATTATCACCGACCTGTACGGTTATAAAGATCCAAAAACCGGCAAACGTATCGTAGCACTGGCTCTGCACAACAAAGATGCTGTATTACTGGGTATGGGCGGCGAACTGGCAGCGGATATCGTATTCATGCTGCACGAAGGCTACAACTTTGACCACGGTGAATCCATGTCTACTGCACAGGGTCATAACGATACATCTGTATCCCCAATCCTGGTAGCAGCTGGCCCTGGTGTTAAAGAAAACTACCAGATTAAAGGCTACATTCGCGAAGTGGATATCGCTCCAACAGCTGCGGTACTGCTGGGTGTTGAAATCCCTGCAGAATGTGAAGGCGCACCGGCTTATCAGATTCTGACCGAAAGTCTGTAATTGAACCTCTAATTGCATATCAGAACCAACATCTGCCCCCCATGCAGACGGACTGGTTGCGTATCGTACGGGAAGTGCATCTGCGCTTCCCGTTTTTTTGTAAAACTGCTTGCTATCTGCTCTCATTCCTATTAATATAGAAGTATTATGGAAGTGAAGTTCGTGTTTTGATAGACTATCGTTTAAGAAAGCGGGGGGCTGCTATGCGGCTGGAACAGTTAAAATGCCTGGTGGATATTGCACAGACCGGTTCCATTACCGGAACGGCGCAGCGTATGTATGCAACCCAGCAGGCCGTAAGTAAAAGCATCAAACAGCTGGAAAAGGAGCTGGGTGTGGATATTCTGGTGCGCACCAATTTGGGGGTGCGTTTAACGCCTATGGGAGAGAAAGTGCTGAAATTTGCCCAGCTTGTGCTGGATGAGGAGGCCTATCTGCGGCAGGAAATCCGCGATAGTCAGATTGCGCTGGATACAGAGGAAATCAGTATACAGATTAGCTCTACCTCTTCGGTAACCAATCTGGTGCTGCCCAATCTGATTGCAAAACTGCATGCGCAGCAGGTAGCGGTGCAGGTGAATGTGGTATCCCTTCCAGATGTGGATGATGTGCTGCAGAATGTTCGCAGCGGGGTCAGTGATATCGGGCTTATGACTATTAACGGCAGAGAACTTCAGCGAAAGCTGGACGAGCATCCCGATATGCTGGAAATGGAACTGCTGATGCGGGATGATATGGTGGCTGTTATGGATCGGCGCCAGTACAGCGGCGAAAAAACGGTGATTACCGAACTGGATTTTAACCAGGCGGCGGCAAAGACGCTTTATAACATCATTCCGGTAGAGACCATGCGGGAGCATATCTATTTAAATAACGTCATCTGCTCTAATGACGCCGACTTTCACCGAAGCATGATGGAGAAGGCTGGGGCCATTACGCTAATGAGCGGGCTGGCGTATCAGTATTACTTTAACAGTAAGAAATATGTAGCACTGAAATTTGAAGGGCTTATGAATCAGGTTGTGCCGGAACTGGTGCATGTGGCCGTTTACCGCAAAAACGCAGGCGAGCCGATTCACCGGTTTATCGCAATGATTCGTAAAGAGATGCTTATGAAATAAGAAAGGAAACAAGAGAGAAAGGGGTGAGGCTATGCCATCTTATATCATTCACGGGGACGACGTTACCTTTGATGGCAAAATCAGCTATATTTTATATTTTACCCTGTTTCCGGAGCAGGAGTCTGCTCAACGTATGAAAACACTGAAAGCAGATATGCTGCGGAACTATCCAATGGCACATACAGAAGAGGATGACAATGAGATTTTTCGCGATTTCAAAATCGTGCAGGAGTTTCTGCATGGAGGCGGGCTGCCGTTTCAATGCTGGCGTCTGCTTTTATGCAATGAGCCGGTTACGATGGAAAAGGCCGCTGTGCATCAGCTGCAGGTAATGTTTACTGCTTTTCCGGAAATTAATATCGGCAAAATGACCTTTAATCTGCAGTTTCAGGAGGCAGGCACTTCACAGATGGTATATCTGCATCACTGCAACGGCAACGGGGCAAAGATTACATTTAAAGACGGCACAGCGCTTTCGATAACAGAAATGTACCAGCAGGTATTAAAAGAAATGAATTTTTACGGAAAACACGGTCAACTGGCGCATTTAATCGAAATCAACCGTTTTGGCGATCTGGAAGATGTGGCTGTTATCATGCAGCAGGAG
>JAFOFM010000142.1 GCA_017387265.1 Peptococcaceae bacterium
ACAACACCGCCCAGAGACATTACTGCAATATCAGTAGTACCGCCGCCAATATCAACAACCATACTGCCGTTTGGTTCCGCAATATCAATCCCTGCACCCAGCGCAGCTGCAACCGGTTCCTCAATCAGATACGCCTCTTTTGCGCCGGCTGCCAGTGCCGCCTGTTTTACAGCACGTTCTTCTACACTGGTAACACCAGATGGAATGCAAACCATTACACGAGGTTTCACAAAAGATTTCTTTTTGCTTGCCTTACTGATGAAGTATTTTAACATTTTTTCTGTTACATCATATTCTGCAATTACACCGTCACGCAGCGGGCGGATTGCAACGATATTGCCAGGAGTACGACCCAGCATCTCACGTGCTTCTGTGCCGACTGCAATTACACGATTTGTGTTATTATCAATTGCAACTACCGATGGCTCATTCAGCACAATGCCTTCTTTATTTACATAAACCAGTACGCTGGCTGTTCCCAGGTCAACTGCGATGTCTTCTCCTTTTAAAAAAAAGCACATAGTTTCTCGCTCCTCTTTATTCTTTATCTATATTCATTCTATTATCTGTTAATTATCTCGCATGCAAATTTTATATGAATAACTCTTTAACATTACTATTTTAGTATGTTTTTCTTTTGAATACAAGAGATATTTCCCTCAAAATTTCGCTTTTTCTCATTTTTTGGCCATAACTTCGCCTGGTAGGCATATTTCTGCCGTGTTGCCTCCCCACCTCGCAGATGCCGCTCCGCCTTATTATTTTCCAGTATAGCTTTCACCAGTTCATACCGTTCTTTGTTCAGTTCCGGAAGCCGTTCTGTTAAATCCTTGTGTACCGTGGATTTACTTACTCCGAACTGTGCAGCCGCCTGACGGACAGTTGCTCCGTTTTGTATAATATACTCACAGATTTCTAATACACGTTTTTCAATATATTCCTGCATAATGTACCTCCCACGTCCACATGGAACGGCGTATTTTATTATGCAGTATATGATTGTTTTATCGGCACAATGACTGCCTTACAGAAAATTCAGCCCGTCCTCTTACAATGCAATTTGAGCTGCTTCATTTTCTGTTAAATATCTCCAGCGTACCATATCCGAAATTACCTGCTGCTGCCGCTGTGCAGCCAGTTCCGGATTTACAGTCGGAGCATATACAGAAGGGGCATTAGGAATCCCCGCTAACAGCGTACATTCGTATGCACTCATCTGCCATGGCTGCTTGCCAAAATAGCCCATACTGGCATCGGCTATGCAATAGTAACCATCGCCATAATAAATACTGTTCACATACAGCTCCAGAATTTCCTCTTTTTCATACAGTTTTTCAATTTCTCGCACCATAAAGATTTCTGCTACCTTTCTGGTCAGCTGCTTTTTCTGCGTAAAAAACTGATTTTTAGCCAGCTGCTGTGTAATGGTACTGCCGCCTTCATTCAATTCTCCCGCTTTTACATTGCGATACATCGCACGGCCAATTGCAATATAATCCAGTCCATTATGTTTATAAAACCGATGATCCTCTGCTGCAACTACCGCATTCTGATATAACAGCGGAATCTGTTCCAGAGGAGTATATGACGGCTTGGCCTGTATACTCTCTATCACCTGCTGAACTGGCGTTTCCGCCAGCGCCTCCTCATACATCTGATATCCCTCATGCAGTAAATATCCGCCAGCTGCCGCAATAACCAGCAGTGTCAGCAGAATCAGTCTTTGTATCCATCGCTTAATCCAGCGAAATAGTCTTCTCATTAATCAACATCCATTCCTGTATAAACTCTTCTATCCGCTATCGTCCCTGCTTTCTGGACAATAGAAAAACACACTGCTTTTTGATTCGCATACAAATAAAAAAAATCCTGCCTGAGCGGCAGGAAAATCTGTTTATCGTACAATATCGGCATTGGCTGTAACGGCTTTGCTTAAATCAGCACCACCTGCCAGTGTCGTAACCGTCTGCCCTTCAATACGAAATTCGACTTCCTCAATCGTATCAAACTGACAAAGTGTATTGGCAATAGAATAAATCGCTAATTGCTCGCTGCTGTCTGTTTTTGCAAGCTCATTTCGTAATTCCTGGCTAAAATCCACAACACATCGTTTTTCATCCGGTTTCACATTAATATCCAGAAGCTGTGTACCGCCTGGTATTGCTGCCACTAATCCACTGGCTTCTTCCGGACCCTCCAGCAGTGTTTCTACCGTTGCACGAGCCATCCCCTCCACCTTGGGAATTCGTTTTTCCGTTTTTACCAGCTGCTTCTGAGCAGCATCAGCAAAATAAAGACTCACCGTCACCTCTGAAACAGGAGTACCAATCGTCTGCACCGGTTCATACGTTTCTTCAATTGTGATATCATCTGGATTCGGCACCTCCAGACGATTTTCCGATGTATTTGCCCTATCATCCATCGCCACATCCTGTTTAAAATCCTGCTTCCATTCCGACAGCGTTTCACTGGCTCTGTCACAGCCTGTACTCACGGACATCAACAGAACCAGTAAAACTGCACTCCAGAATCGTCTCTTTTGTTCTTTCATACGATACCCCCAGAATCCAGAATCCATAATCCATAATCTATTATCAGATATATGACAGAGTCCGCGATTTCATGTCTCAGATTCTATAGAGGTTTCCATATCTATCTCAATTTCTATCGCACCAAACTGATACGGCCAGTCTTCACTGCGGATCAGACTCGGGTACCATGCATGCAGCCAGCGCCCAAGTCGGAAAATATCACATGATACATCCTGCATTCTGGTAAAATCACGTTTTACTTTTGCTTTCTGTAATTTGTGGACTTCCTGCTGTATCTTCATTTGAAATCTATCCCGTTCGGCTATCGTACGTTGTTCCGCATCTGCACTGTTTTCTGTTATCAACAGTGTTCCCTGCAGTGTCGCCTTTATTTTTAACGGATTGTCCGAAATCAATTCCCACCGGCATCGTTTTTTTCTCAATTCCACTGTAACGTCTCCATGCGAGTCTGACTCCGGAAGTGTGCAGATTTCTGCGCCGCCAGTCACCCAGCGGTAACTTTCCAGCCAATGCTGCTCCATCCAGCATAATAACTTGTCTTCATAAAGAATCGCTGCTCCATCCAGATATAATGCTTTCCCTTCTTTCGCGTGAATTCGCGGAATTACTAATCCTTCGCTTATCGAACCATCCATAGCCAGATAATAATCATTAATCATTGTATCTCCGCCCTTAACCCACTGCCTCTGATCGCGCAGCAGGTTTCTCAGATAATAAATATCGACATCCGCCAGTTCCTGTTTTATTTGGAGTAGCTCGCCAGCTTTGCCCTGCACCGCAAGCAGACTGGTGCGGCGACGCAGTACATCCTCCTGTATCAGATATTCCAGACCCTGGCGTACATCATGCTGCAGCAGACCTTCCCCCAGAAGTACAATATCCAGATGATCCAGATATAATTCCCTCGGTGCACTGCGCGAAATCTCCGCCAGTGCATCTGCAACCGATTCCCCCGTCCCTTGAACAATCCACATACTGTCGCTGGAAATGTCAGCATCCGAAGCAGTCGGCATCACCAGCTGAATGGTCAGTTCATATTGACCATCTGTATA
>JAFOFM010000143.1 GCA_017387265.1 Peptococcaceae bacterium
GAGCTTTTGCAGTAATCTGCAAAGCTCCTGTTTTGTGTTTTAGTCTAATTCAAACATGCCGTTATAAAGCTGATAGTATTTGCCCTTCTGTTCCAGCAGGGATTCGTGATTGCCCTGCTCGATAATCTGGCCGTGTTCTAATACCAGAATCTGATCGGCATTGCGTACGGTAGATAACCGGTGTGCGATGATAAATACGGTGCGGCCCTGCATAAGCTGGTCCATGCCGCGTTCAATCAGCAGTTCGGTACGGGTATCAATGGAACTGGTTGCTTCGTCTAAAATCAATACGGTCGGGTTAGCAACGGCAGCGCGGGCAATGGCTAATAGCTGGCGCTGACCCTGGCTTAAGTTGGTACCGTCGGATGTCAGAATGGTCTGGTAGCCGTCCGGCAGATGCTGAATAAAGCTATGCGCATTAGCCAGTTTTGCGGCTGCGATTACTTCATCGTCGGTGGCATCTAATCGTCCGTAGCGGATATTTTCAATAACGGTTCCGGTAAACAGATGGGTATCCTGCAGTACCATGGATAAGGTGCCGCGCAAATCGGCTTTGCGGATATCGCTGATATCAATGCCATCGTAGGTGATGGTGCCGGATGCAATATCAAAAAAGCGATTAATTAAATTGGTAATACTGGTTTTGCCGGCGCCGGTAGAACCCACCAGAGCCACTTTCTGACCTGGCTGTGCGGAAAGGCTTACGTCGCGCAGAACCGGTTTATCCGGTTTGTAGTGAAAATGCACATGGTTAAATGCGATGTGCCCCTGTACTGGTACCAGTTTTGTGCTGCCATCGGGCTGCGGAATCTGCCACATGTTGTTTTCGCGGCTGCGGGTTACATTGCCCGGGTCGGCTTCCGGCAGTTCATCCATTAAGTTAAAGATGCGTTCTGCCCCGGCCAGTGCGTTCAGCAGGGAGTTAAACTGCTGCGAGATCTGTGTAATCGGATGGGAAAAGGAGCGTGTGTACTGCAAAAAGGCGGCCACAGTCCCTAAATCCAGTCGGCCTGCAATGGCCATCATACTGCCGAACATAGCGGTCATGGCATAGTTGATGTAGGATAAATTCCCCATGGTCGGCATTAAAATATTGGCAAAGGTATGTGCGCTGGTCGCGGCATTGCAGAGATTGCCGTTCAGTTCGTCAAAACGTTTTTTTGCGTTGTCTTCATAGCAGAATACTTTTACGACTTTCTGCCCTTCCATAATTTCTTCGATATAGCCATTCACGGCACCGATTGCCTGCTGCTGCTGGCGAAAATACATGCCGCTTCGGCCGCCGATAGCGCCTACTGCAAAAATCATAATGGCTACCATCACCATTACCAGCATGGTCAGCATCGGGCTTAAAAGCACCATCATGGTAAATACGCCGGTAACGGTAACAAAGGATGAGATAAACTGGGTCAGGCTGGAGCTTAACAGGTCGCGCAGCGTATCGGTATCACTGGTGAACCGGCTCATCAGTTCGCCGTGGGTATGGCTGTCAAAAAATCCAATCGGCAGCGACTGCATTTTATCAAACAGTTCGGTACGGATTTTGAATAAGGCACCGGTGGAGATAATCAGCATAATGCGGCTGGATGTGTAAGAGGCAATAACGCCCAGCAGATAAATAAGCCCCATAACGGACAGCATGGTAATAAACGCGGATAAATCCGGATTTTTATGCCCGATAAACGGCAGAATATAATCGTTGATTAATGGTTTTAAAAAGTAGGTTCCGGCAATTCCGGCCGCTGCGCTGAACATAATACAGAGAAGCGCAAATGCCATCAGAAGCCGATAGCCTTTGATGTAGCTGAGAATACGCAGCACGGTCTGTTTTATGTTTTTGGGTTTCCCGTGCCCTTTTGGACGATGTGGAGGCATATTACTCAGCTCCTTTCTGCTGGGATGCGAAGACTTCCTGATAAATAGCATTTTCTGCAAGCAGTTCCTCATGGGTGCCGATTGCATCAATGGTGCCGTTATCCATAACAATGATACGGTCTGCATCCTGCACCGATGTGATGCGCTGTGCAATAATCAGTGTAGTAACATCATCCAGATTCTGACGGAATGCGTGACGAATGCGGCTGTCGGTAGCAGTATCAACGGCACTGGTGCTGTCATCCAGAATGATGATTTTTGGTTTCTTTAAGAGTGCACGGGCAATACATAAACGCTGTTTCTGCCCGCCGGAAAGGTTTACGCCGCCCTGGTTCAGGTCGGTATCGTAACCTTGCGGGAACGACGCGATAAAATCATGCGCCTGTGCGGCTTTGGCAGCTTCAATCAGCTCTTCGTCTGTGGCATCTGGATTGCCCCAGCGCAGATTTTCACGGATGGTGCCGCTAAAGAGCACATTTTTCTGCAGAACCATAGCCACGGCATCATGCAGGGTATCCAGCTTATAATCTTTTACATTGCGGCCGCCTACTAATACTTCCCCTTCGGTAGTATCGTAGAGGCGTGGAATCAACTGCACCAGAGTGGTTTTGGATGACCCGGTGCCGCCTAAAATCCCGATAGTCTGGCCGGACTTAATTGTCAGATTAATATCGTGCAGAACCGGAGCGTCGGCCTGGCTGTCATTATACTGAAACGACACATTGCGAAATTCGATGGAGCCGTCTTCCGGCTGCGGGTCATCGGAAATCTGACTGTCGGTCAGATCCAGCGGTTCGTCCAGTACTTCACAGATACGCTGAATAGATGCGCGGGAGATGATAAACATAATAAAAATCATGGAAATCATCATCAGTGACATCAGAATCTGCGAAATATAGCTGATAAAACTTAATAACTCACCGGTTTCCATATCACCGGCGATAATGAAGTTTCCACCAAACCAGCAGACTGCAATAATGCAGCTGTACATAACCAGCTGCATAACCGGCCCGTTCCAGAGCAGCAGTTTTTCTGCGCGAAGCTGGGCGTTTCGCAGCTGGTCGGCAGCATCATAAAAGGTTTCTTTTTCGTAATCTTCTCGCACGAATGCTTTTACCAGATGAATGGCAGTGAGGTTTTCCTGCACTCTGGCGTTCAGTTTATCGTAGCGAGTCAGCATTTCCTGAAAACGAGGGTAGGTTTTTGTTGCAATGATATACAGTGCCACGGCTAAAACCGGAATGGCAATCAGAAAGATTTTTGCCAGTTTGCTGTTAATATAAAAAGCCATAAAGGTTGCACACAAAAGCATCATTGGTGAGCGGACTGCTGTACGAATCAGCATCATAAATGCCATCTGTGCATTGTTTACATCGGTAGTGAGGCGTGTAATTAAGGATGCTGTGGTAAAATGGTCAATATTTCGAAACGAAAATTCCTGTACTTTGTAAAACAGCTTCTGGCGGATGCCTTTGGCAAAGCCGGCACCGGCAATAGCTGCAAAACGGCCGGCCAGTACACCGGCACAGAGCGACAGAATGGCCATACCGATCATTAAAAGACCCATGCGGGTTACATAGCCAACATCCCCGTTGGCAATCCCGACGTCAATAATTTTAGCCATAACCAGCGGCATCAGAATTTCCATACAGAC
>JAFOFM010000144.1 GCA_017387265.1 Peptococcaceae bacterium
AAGAATCATAATGCAAAAAACAGGAATGATTTATCGATAATACACTGTTACCGGTAAGTCATTCCTGTTTTTTTAATGCTGCACAATTATCATGACACCATTTTCCAGATCATGTGACATTGCTTTTAAAATGCGGCTTAACAGCAAAGCGATTCTCTGCTGTTCGATATAGTCCTCTGCAATAAAAATGCTGTTCATGCCCTGCACTTTATTCAGCGTTTCTCTGGTTACCACCACTGCCAGAATCGTATCTTTCATCAGTCTGCCGCCTTTCTGCCAATTCTGCTTGCCAGAGGTTTCTGCACGGCACTTTCCAGTACCGGTGTTCGTTTCGCCGCCTCTATGAGACATTCCATATCATTTTCATCCGGCATCAAAAACAGAGCCAGAGAACCGGTTTCCGTATTTTTTCGCGCAGCCGGTGTCCATTCCTGTTCGCCGATTTCCACTTTGTTGCCGGTAAGCATTGAAATATCATGCAATAACGCCTGCCTCTGGCCTAAATTATTTAAAACTGCCCTGGCATCATCATCCACAGGATGCAGCATAAGCCCTGCCCCTTCTGCTATTATTTTTTCACGTGCTGCAGGATCACCCACATTCATAATTACAATATCATCTACGTAGAGCAGCGATTTCTCAAAATGAAGCCGCCCGGGTTCAATTCTTGCTATGTGACGGATAAAACTGCCTCGCATCAGAACATAGGCAAAAAGAATCATTCCTGCGGCCGCTGCCAGCCCCCACAAAAGCCCGCCATGCAGTGCCGCGCCCGATGTTACCAGAGAAACCAGCATCACCAGATAATTGCGTGATTCAAATACTTTTGCAATTCCTTCGATATAGTCCGTGCCCCGCGGAACCAGTTTATTCTCCTCAAGCTTCATCAGGGTCTCCCGCTCCATATTGCGAATATCACGAAACTGCTGGGCACACAGTACTAAAAATGTAACTGCCGTATATTCTTCTTCCAGCAGAGCAGGTAATGCAAGAGAGGCTAACACCGCAGCGATAGCTCCCAGTGATAAATGAATAATATAACCATGGGGATAAGATGGATAATTTCTGTAATCGGTGCGCAGCATGAAAAGCCGTGCAAGAAATCCTGCTGTCATACCTAGAACAACTGCTTCTGTGTAGGATTCCATGCTATCATCTCCTGATTTTAAACGAACCTCGACTTAACCAGACAAAGCCCAGCCCCCCGGCAACAGCAAGAACTATAATCCAGATAATCGCATTTCCAAAACCGCTGCCATCTGCCATTTTTTCATTTGCTGTATTCTGTTTGTTCCCGGCAGTATCTTCCGGATAATCCACTGCAGTTTTTACACCAAGAAACTGCGGAAGCGCTTCTGCAAATTCTCTGGCGCCTACCTTGGCCTGTTCCAGTGAATTTGTATGCGTACCTACCTCCAGCAAAATAGAATGCGGCGCCAGATCCTGATTATAATTTCCCTTTGCCATAAAAATAGATTTTATCAGCCCTGGTTTCACTTCATCATAATAGGCTTTCATTTTTTCAGCAAAGGCAATATTCGCTTCACTGTTCTGATTCTGCCTTCCTACGACCAGGCGAATCTGCGTGGCTGGCTCTCCATCCAGTTTTGTTTCGTAATAAGCCGGATCAGGAACACCATCCCGATGCACATCAATCATTGCTGCAGGTGCCTCCTGTAAAAGCTGAGATGCAGTTTTTCTGGATCGCTGATAAGCATTCACATCATGCGGGTCATGAATATTTTCGCTGTGTATAACGGTAACCCCCTGATTTTCCAGTTCTTCCGCAATTACAGATGCCACCTCTAAAATATCACCGCCGCCATTTTTACTTTCTGTTCCCGATGTCGGTACATAACTTTCATCGGTATGCGTACAGTAAATGGCTACTGTCTGAAAAGGCTTATCCGTAAGCCCGACCGAAACAGCATCAGGTTCCTCCCGCTCAGAAAGCGCCTGTTTTAATGCAGCCGTTACCGGCTTCAGATTCCTCTCACCTAAAAATTCACAGAACACCTGCGCACCATCAACCTTCTTTACTCGATAATGCCGATTGTCCCCCGTCAGAAGTTCATCACCGCTAAATACATGACGGCTCATAGATTCCAGCAGTTCGCCGCTCTCCTGATCGTAAAACATATAATATCTGCCTGCTGTCTGTTCATCTTCCTGTAATCCGCTTTCGTTCCATACAGGTAATAAAGTGCCGTTCATATGCCACTGGGTAAACAGATAACTAAGCAGAAATACACAGAAGATACTCAAAAACACCGTTGTCCATGCAAGTCTTTTACGAGAATCCATACTATGTTCTTTCGCCATGACGTTCTCCCCCTTTCCGATTATTTGCGCCAGCTGTGCGCAGATTCTTTAATACACTCTCGTCACGCCCGTGACTTTTTGGCCCGCCCTGCATGCGTTCTCTGCCTTCGCCGATAAATTCTGCCAGACACACTGCCAGTATCCCCGAAAGAATTACCGCATCGTATATCCCCCCGCCTCCAAAGTGCACAAGGCCGGGAATACGATTATAAATCAGGTATAATCCATGGCTCACATCAAACAGCAGAACACCCAGAACAGCTGCAATAAAAGCGCCTTTACGGGAACGTCCGGCCAGATAACCTGCAAGCCCTGCAATTAACGGATAGAGATACAGAATATCAACCGGCAGAGCATATTCGCTGCCTATCGTCATGCCCAGAAACCATATTACAGCCGCTGTAAAAACTGCACCTATGATAGAACGGATCTTTTCTTTTGCAGTTCCGGCTTTTATCCATACATAAAGTGCAAGCGCAAAAGGTACCAGTGCGCCGCCCAGATTGATCCGCACTGTCAGAATATCTGAATGAAATAAAGTCAGATTTATAAAACTGCCAAGAATAATCGCTCCAAGTACAAAGAATGCCTGTTTATCGGTTAAATGCATTCGATCAAGGACGCGTTCTGCCACGCCAAAAAAAATCAGCAGTCCCAGACTGATTAAAATCAGCCTACCTACTGTAAATCCCATGTTATTCTCCTCCTTCTTATTCTTTTCTGCTA
>JAFOFM010000145.1 GCA_017387265.1 Peptococcaceae bacterium
CACGATGATATCCCCCATTAACTCCCCGCCGCTGGTGCACTCATTTAAAATAGTAATATCAGCACCCATATCCAGCAGCACATCAATAATCCCGGTACGGGTAGGGTTTAAACCCACATTTTTTAAATAGAGCTCACTGCCGGGAATAATACTTGCCGCCACCAGCGGATACGCTGCCGACGAAATATCACCCGGCACTTCAATGCGCTGGCCTTTCAGCTGCGGATTGCCTTTTACACGAGCTGTTGTGCCCTCGCTTTCCACCTCTGCACCAAAGGATTTCAGCATTAATTCCGTATGATTACGCGACAGGCTAGGCTCGGTTACCGAGGTCCAGCCATCGGCATAAAGCCCCGCCAGTAAAACGGCCGATTTTACCTGGGCGCTGGCTACCGGGGATTCGTAATGAATTGCCGTAAGCGGTGTTCCTTTTACGGCGAGCGGTGCCAGTGTATTTTCTTTACGCCCGGTAATATTTGCCCCCATCATGGACAGCGGTTTCATCACGCGTCCCATCGGGCGTTTGCGGATGGAATCATCACCAGTTAACACCGTATTAAACGTCTGCCCGGCCAGAATACCCGAGATCAGACGAATAGTTGTGCCCGAATTGCCCACATCGATGACATTATCCGGCTCGGCAAGGCCATGCAGCCCTTTGCCGTGCACGACGATTTTTTCATCGGTCACATCGATGGCAATGCCCATACTGCGAAAAGCCCCGACGGTACTCAGGCAGTCATCGCCATATAAAAAACCGGTAATCTCGGTATCCCCTTCTGCCAGAGACCCGAACATAATCGAGCGGTGCGAAATGGATTTATCGCCGGGGATGGTTAAAGTGCCTTTCAGCCCGCGGCTTGGTTCTATGCGTTGTTTCATGGTGGTTTCCCTCCCTAAAAACTTAATACGAGTCAGAAAATGTTATCTTTTAACATAACATAATCGTGAAATTTTGAAAAGTATTTTTACAGGTTTCCCGGCTATGTATACAATATAAATACAGCCGGCTATACAAAAAGCTGCCGCGGCGCAGTTACGCCAAAGCAGCAGCTTTTATCAAGGTACTAATTTAATTTTTATAATGTTTTGCCCATAATTTTTGCCATCTGCTGCAGCTCTTCCATCACCGCATCGAATTTATGCGGTTTTAAAGACTGCGGCCCGTCGCTCATGGCATGCAGCGGATCCGGATGCACTTCAATCATCAGGCCGTCCGCCCCGGCAGCCACTGCTGCCCGTGCCATAGGCTGCACCAGGCGCCATTTGCCGGTACCGTGGCTTGGGTCTACAATAATCGGCAGATGGGTCAGCGATTTAATAATCGGTACAGCCGAAATATCTAATGTATTACGGGTGAATGTTTCAAAGGTACGAATACCGCGTTCACAGAAAATTACCTGTTCATTGCCGCCGGCCAGAATGTACTCTGCTGCCATAATCCACTCTTCGATGGTAGCCGAAAGGCCGCGTTTTAAGAGTACCGGTTTATCAATTTTACCAACCTCGCGCAGCAGGTTAAAGTTCTGCATATTGCGGGCGCCAATCTGCACGATATCGCAGTATTCCGCCACCAGAGGCACGCTACGAGGGTCCATTACCTCGCTTACAATTTTAAGACCGGTTTTTTCGCGAGCTTCTGCCATAAACTGCAGCCCTTTTTCCTCCAGCCCTGCAAACGAGTATGGAGAGGTTCTTGGTTTAAATGCGCCGCCGCGCAGAATTTTTGCACCAGAGGCTTTTACCAGTTCCGCCACTTCCAGCATCTGTTCCCGGCTTTCCACCGCGCACGGCCCTGCCATAACCTGCAGCTCACTGCCGCCGATGGTTAAATCGCCAATGCGGATAACGGTATCTTCCGGATGAAACTCACGGCTTGCCAGTTTGTATGGTGTTACAACCGGCATTACTTTTTCAACGCCGTCCAGCGATTCCGCGTTCAGGTTGTTTTTCTGTTCCTGGGTAGCCCCTACCAGACCAATGATAGTACGCTCCACGCCTTCCGAAATATGCAGCCGCAGCCCCTGCGCCTCCAGGTATTCAACGACACTCTGTAATTTCGCTTTGTCATTCCCGTTGTTTACAACAATAATCATAAGTCAATTCCTCCTACCATGGTCTTCCGGCAGAAAATGATATAAAAAAGCACACCTAATAAACGGTGTGCGAGCTATTTATTTCACACTACCATACAACCATCCTACAAATTATACCACAAATTTCTCGACAGCAAACCATACTGTCCTACCATTCTACAAATTTATTTATACTCCTTTTGCCGAAAAAATGCAAGCGGTATTTTTTTGTATACAAAATAATTTGGAGAACACTGTATGACTTGCAATTCACTCCTCTATTTTCAATTCGTATATTTTATGATATACTCAGTTAGATACAAACTATGTATGAAATTCTAGCGTAAAGGGGCTGCTCGTTATGAATATTGACCAGTTAAAATATCTTGTAGATCTGGCGAAAACCAGCTCTATGAATACAACTGCAAAACGAATGTTTATCAGCCAGCAGGCAATCAGCGAATCTATGAAACGACTGGAAAAAGAGCTGGATTGCACCCTTCTTACTCGCTCTAAAACAGGC
>JAFOFM010000146.1 GCA_017387265.1 Peptococcaceae bacterium
GTTCAGCTGCCGTAATCTGTTCAGCTTCAGTATGCTGGCGTTTGCAATCGTTGCGGTTATTTCCGGCTTCTGCAATAATATTTATCTGATGATTGCAGTTCGCTTAGTGCACGGGGCGCTGGCAGCCTTTATTGTACCGTGTTCGATGATGATTATTTATCAGTTTGTGCCTTATAAACAGCGTGCGACATTTTTAACTCTGCAGAGTATGGCGATGAGCAGCGGGCCTGCTATCGGGCCGGTGTTATCCGGTATTTTATTAACCTGCGTAGACTGGCAGTGGGTGTTCTGGCTGAATGTGCCTCTGGCGCTGTTTACTGCCTGGGCCGTTTATAAAGGCGTACCGTACGAAGTGCGTGATACCGGCAAAAAACTGGATTACTTAAGCTTCGTGTACGTTATCTTCGGCAGTGTGCTGTTTTTATTAAGCTTTAATCAGATGGAAACCTGGGGTGTCACCTCTCCGGGTGTATGGCTGATGCTTGCCTCCGGTGCCTTTTTAGTGGCGCTTTTTGTACGCAGATGTTTACAAAGCAGCCATCCGGTATTAAACTTCCGCGTGTTATGCGTGAAAGATTTTACCATGGCCCTGATTATTAACAGCTGCATCAGTATGGCGCTCTGCTTAGTGCCTTTTGTGCTGGCAATCTATTTTCAGGACATCCTTGGCTATACACCGATGATGTACGGGCTGATTCTGCTGATTCCGGCTATTTTCTCCATTGCGGGCGGGCCTGTTGCCCAGTGGCTTTATCAGAGAATTGACAGCCGTATTATTATTCTGACCGCGATGATGCTGTTAGCAGGCGGCAGTTTAATGCTGAGCCGCACCACCCTGGCAACCGGTCTTGGCGTGGTAATCTTCTGGCTGTGTTTCCGCTATTTAGGGATCGGGCTCTGCTCGATGCCGATTACCGACTACGGTATGAGCTCTTTAAGCCGTGAAGAGGCAGGGCATGGGACATCGATAATCAACTGGTTTAAAATGATGGCTACCAGCTTATCGCTCAGTATTTTTACTATGGTGTTAAATCTGCGCATTGCCCATTACGGGGAAACTATGGATCTGATGAACGCACAGATGCATGGGATTTGTGATGTATTCTTTTATTCCGGGCTGATTCTGGTATTTAACATTGTAATGACGCTGACACTCAAAAACAGACGCAACCTGCGGTAAAAACAGCCGATGATACCGGCTGGCTTCAAACTGCATATGCGTGTATATAAGTAAAAAACGCTCTTAACAGCTGGCATGTAATTACTGCCAGCTGTTACTTTTTTCTTGAAAAGCCTGTATAGAGTTGGTATAATTTTTAATGGGCCGGTATGTGTCCGGCCTTTTGTTGTCTCGTATCTGCAGCAATGACACAAGAATGATACCGCAGAAAAAGAAGCAGCAGATTTATAGAAATAAGATGTATAAACGCACTGCAGAACTATTATATAGAACATAAACTGTTCGGTTTCAAGGAGGTACTTATATGCCAATCGCAAAGAAAGACCTGATTCACCTCAGCGATCTGACTGTGGATGAAATCTATCAGATTTTCAAAAAAGCACAGGAAATGAAAGAGGTGCTGGCAGGGGATGACAAAAAACATCCAATCCTGCGCGGGAAATCCGTAATCAATCTGTTTTATGAAAACAGTACCAGAACCAGATCTTCCTTCGAGTTTGCAGGGAAATATCTGGGTGCTGACGTTGTAAATATCAACACCAGCAGCAGTTCTGTAATGAAAGGGGAATCGCTGAAAGATACAGCGTTAACCTTAGACCGTCTGAATCCGGACGTAATCGTAATGCGTCATGGTGCAAGCGGCGCTCATGAAATTCTGGCAAGCCATGTAAAAGCCAGAGTTATCAATGCAGGGGATGGCCAGCATCAGCATCCAACCCAGGCATTGCTGGATATGTTAACCATTTACGAACATAAAGGCGGCTTTGAAGGCCTGAAAATTGCAATCGTAGGGGATATTCTGCACAGCCGTGTAGCACGCTCCGACGTATGGGGCTTACAGGCGTTAGGTGCCGATGTTACCTTATGCGCACCTCCAACCTTAATGCCTTCCAGAGCAGACCAGCTGGGTGCAAAAATCACCTATGACATGGACGAGGCTATTAAAGATGCCGATGTTATCATCATGCTGCGTATTCAGCTCGAACGTCAGAAATCCGGTATGTTCCCATCGATCCGGGAATATGCAACATTCTACGGCTTAAATGCCGAACGCCTCAAACTGGCAAAACCAGACTGCCTGGTTATGCATCCTGGCCCAATCAACCGCGGTGTGGAAATTACACCGGAAGTTGCAGACGGCGTACAGGCTGTTATTGAAGAACAGGTACACAATGGTCTGGCAATCCGTATGGCTCTGTTAGCGATTATGGGAGGTGCAGCAGAATGATTTTACTGAAAAACGGTCATGTAGTAGACCCTGCGCAGAATCTGGACGGCAAAGCCGATATCCTCATTGAAGGACAGACCATCAAAGCAGTTGGTGAAAACCTCGCAGCAGATGGCGCACAGGTAATTGACTTAGAAGGCAAAGTAGTAATGCCAGGTTTTATCGATATGCACGTGCATTTAAGAGAACCAGGCCGCGAAGATAAAGAAACCGTATTAACCGGTACACAGGCTGCGATTCATGGCGGGTTTACCTCCATCGCATGCATGCCGAACACCACACCGGTAGCGGATAACGAAACCGTAATCGAAGCGGTATTATACAAAGCAATGAAAGCAAATCTGGCTGATGTATATCCAATTGCGTGCATCACAAAAGGCCAGAAAGGCGAAGAATTAACCGAAATGCTGCTGTTAAACCGTGCAGGCGCAATCGCATTCAGTGATGACGGCCGCACTGTACAGCACAGCGGGGTTATGCGCCGTGCTATGGATTACAGCAAAGCGTTAAACGGTCTGTTAATCTCCCACTGTGAAGATGAAGACCTGTTAGGCAGCGGGGTAATGAACGAAGGGATCGTTAGTACCGAGCTGGGCTTAGGCGGTATTCCAAACGAAGTAGAAGACCTGATTATTGCCCGTGACTTAATGCTGGCAAAATTAACAGGCTGCCGTGTTCATATTGCGCACCTCAGCACAAAAGGCGGCGTAGAACTGGTGAAAAAAGCAAAAGCCGACGGCGTAAAAGTAACAGCGGAAGCAACACCGCATCACTTATGCCTGACCGAAGAAGCGGTACGTACTTACGATACCAATACAAAAGTAAACCCTCCGCTGCGTCGTGAAGAAGACAGAATCGCTCTGTTTGAAGCGTTAAAAGAAGGCGTAATCGACTGCATTGCAACCGACCACGCACCACATACCATTCAGGATAAAGATGTGGAATACGCATTTGCCGCAAACGGTATCAGCGGTTTAGAAACTGCGGCTCCATTAATCTGGACCAACTTTGTAGCAACCGGCCAGATGAGCCTGACCGAAATGGCAACCGCAATGTGCAAACGCCCTGCAGAAATTCTGGGCATTGAAAAAGGCACTCTGGAAGCGGGCCGTATGGCAGATATCGTTGTATTAAATCCGGATGCAGAAAAAGCCGTAAACCGTGATGAATTCTATTCCAAAGGCAAAAATACACCATTCCAGGGGACAGTGTTAAAAGGCTGGCCGGAACTGGTTGTAAAAGGCGGCAGAATTGTACTGAATCAGGGCGCATTATGCTAAGCTAAGAGGAGTGTAAGCAGCAATGAACGATAAATTAATCGTAGCACTGGACTATGCAACAGAAAAAGACGCGATGGCACTGGTTAATCAGCTGGGCGATGCCGTAAGCTATTACAAAGTGGGTCTGGAACTGTTCTTAAATACCAGAGGCAGTGTTGTGGATTTAATCAAAGCACAGAACAAAAAAGTGTTCCTGGACTTAAAATTCCACGACATTCCAAACACCGTAGCACAGGCTGTAGCCTGGGCCGCATCCTTAGGGGTGGATATGTTCACTCTGCATTCTTCCGGCGGTGAAGAAATGATGCGCAAAAGCGTGGAAACCGTAAACGAAGTATGCGAACGCCTGAACGTAAAACGTCCAAACATGGTAGGGGTAACCATCCTGACCAGCTTTGACGAAGCAGGCATTGCCAAAGTAGGCTATAAAGATAAAATTGCCGATACCGTGCTGAACCTGGCCGGGCTGTGCAAAGAATCCGGCATGAGCGGGATTGTATGCTCTCCGCACGAAGCAGCCAACATTAAAGCAACCTTCGGCAAAGACTTTATCGCAGTATGCCCGGGGATTCGTCCAACATGGGCGGCTGTTGGCGACCAGAAACGTATTACCACACCGGCCGATGCGATTAAAATCGGCGTGGATCACATGGTAGTAGGCCGACCAATTACAAAAGCCGAAAATCCATATGAAGCAGCATTAAAAGTGATTGAAGAAATCAAAAGCGCACTGTAATTGCTGAGTATAAAC
>JAFOFM010000147.1 GCA_017387265.1 Peptococcaceae bacterium
ATTCATATTTATTTTTGATTCTGAATTTTTAAATGATTACCCTCTTAATGGCAGCAGCAGATACAAGAAACTTTCGTCATTCAGCGGACGGAATACTGCAGGGCTCAATGGACCTCCCAGTTTTACATCCAAATCATCAAAATCCATATTTTTGAATGCATCTGTCAAATATTTTGCATTAAACAAAATAGACAGTTCTCCACCTTCTGTATAAACAGGGATATTTTCATTTACCATACCGTATTCGGATTTGGATACGATATTCAAATTGCCATCAGATAAGTTGAAACGCAATACGCTGGAACCATCGCGTTCCGGTACAAACAGACTGGCACGATCAATGGATTCCTGTAAATGTTTTTTCTTCGCTTTCATCATAATTGCATATTCAGCAGGAATTACCTGACGATAATTTGGGAATACGCCATCTACCAAGCGAGATAATAAACGTACATCTTTGCATTCGAACGATACCTGTCTGTCATTGCAGCGAATGGTCAGTACATCTTCATTGTCATCTTTCAGAATACGACTGATCTCGTTTAAAGATTTAACAGGTACAATCATTTTAAAGTTTTCTGCTGTTAAGTTATCTACTTTGCAAGTTTTTACCGCCAGACGATGACTGTCGGTACTTACCATAGTCAGATTGTTGGATTCTACTTCCATCAATGCACCGGTAAAGATTGGGCGCGGATCTCCGATATTGGCACAGAAGCCTGTCTGTTTTACCAGAGATTTAAATACAGCAGGGTTGATGGTAAAGATTTTTCCATCTTCCAAAGAAGCAATGCCAGGGAATTCTTCCCCTCTCCAGCATTTGATATTGGTTTCTGCCTGATCATATTCAATTTTTAAGGTAACGGTTTCATCGTCATAGGTGAACATTAAATTGGTATTTGGCAGACGACGTACAATTTCTGCAAAAAAGTGTGCAGGTACGACTACATGACCTTCTTCTAATACTTGTACCGGTTCGGTACAGGTAATACCAATTTCCAAGTCTGTTGCTGCGAAAGTCAAACGATTGTTTTCTGTTTTTAAATAAATCCCTGTCAGTACAGGAATCGCCCCTTTATTGGAAATGGCTTTCTGTACAGTATTGATACCGGACAGCATATTTTCTTTGGTAGATGTAAATTTCATAATCGTTTACGCGCTCCTTTATACATCTTCTTCATGTAATATATTTTAGTAGTATTAGTAATAGGCGCTGTGGAAAAGTTTAAAACTGACGGAAACCCAGTATCCACAAGCGTTTGGTAATGTCGATAACCCTGTGGATACTGAAAAAAATTATCCACGTAATCAACAGATATTTTGCACAATTGCATTTATCCACATGTTACTAACAGTTTATCAAAAATATTATCCACATTCAACAGAAAAAATCAATTATTCTATGGAAACAAAATAGAAACGAAAACATCCCGTAAATGATTACGAGATGTTTTATAATCTTGCTATGATTTAATTAGGGATTCCATTAGGAATTGGCTGTTAAACTGCTTTTGATTTTGTTTACAGTTACTTGTAAGGTTTGATCAGTACGCAGTTCATCGGCAATTTTTTCACAGGCATGAATCACTGTAGAGTGATCACGGCCGCCAAATAATTCACCGATTTTAGGTAAAGACAGATTTGTCATTTCACGACATAGATACATTGCAATCTGGCGTGGATATGCAATCTGTTTGGTGCGTTTTTTAGAAGTAAAATCTTCAACGCGAATTTTATAATATTCTGCCACTTTCTTTAAAATGAGCTCACCGGTAATAATAACAGGTTCATTTTGAGTAATCAGACCCTGTAAACATTCTTTTGTCAGATTCAAGTCAATATTGCGATGACTTAAGTTGGAGAATGCGGACAGACGTACCAGTACCCCTTCTAATTCACGAATATTAGAATGAATATGCTCTGCAATGTAATCAAATACATCGTCAGGAATCTGCAGATTATCGGCCTGGGCTTTTTTGCGCAGAATGGCGATTCTGGTTTCATAGTCAGGTGGCTGAATATCGGTGGTCAAGCCCATGCTGAATCGTGTGCGCAGACGTTCTTCCAGTTTAGGAATTTCGTTTGGTAAACGGTCACTGGAAATAATAATCTGTTTATTGGCATCGTATAATGTATTAAATGTATGGAAGAATTCTTCCTGTGTACTTTCTTTGTTGGACAAGAACTGAATATCGTCGATTAACAATACATCTACATTACGATATTTTTCACGGAAATTTTTTGTGGAACCGTCTTTGATGGAATCAATCAGTTCGTTTGTAAATTTTTCAGAAGAAATATAGGCAATCTTAGTATCTGGTTTTTTAGATAAAATATGATTGCCAATGGCATGCATCAAATGGGTTTTACCAAGCCCTGCTCCACCGTAGATAAACAGCGGGTTATAAATTCTGCGATCTCTTTCTTTTACAATATTATCGGCAACACCGATACAGGCAGCGTGTGTCATTAAGTTGCTGTTGCCTACTACAAAAGAGTCGAATGTATATTTAGAATTTAAGTTAATGGTATTACCAAAAATATCATAAATAATATTAGGGGTATTTTGCTGTGATTCAGACATAGAAGTAATAGGCTGAGCCATTTGGATATTGGCTGTATCTTCTGTTTGAAAATCTTCTTTTGTGTACCCCTGCTGCTGGAACAGCTGCTCAATTGCTTCTTCCTGTTCTTGCGGTGTTACGAATTTGATTTTGACCGGATGATTTAAAACAGATTCCAGACAGTTTTTTATCAGATTAAAGTGCTGGTTTTCTAACATATGTTTTTCAAAATCATTGCGTACTTTAATAATGATATGTTCACCGGAATATAAAATTAGGGAAGCGTGTTTGATCCATGTATCGAAAATTGGTTTGGATACAGAAGATTCTAATAATACTAAAGTATTGTCCCAAATTTTTTCGTTCATATTATTGTTGGCTGTATCAATCATATAAAAACCCCCGGATAGTGCTATAAAAAGTAGAAAGTAGTTGAAAACGTATATTAAAAAATATAAAATTTCAAATAAATTAAGAGAAAATAAAAATAGAAGTATCAATAGAAAATTGATGGGTTATCAACAGGTTATCCACAAAAGTGTTGATAAATAAATAGTTTATCCACACTTTTTAAAGAGTGTATTCTAAATAATATCAGATAAAAGGCGAATTATCAACAAAAAGTTACGAAAATACATAAAAATTATCCACAGGTTTATAAATGGTTGATAAATATAAAAATTATGAAAAAAATTAAAGGAAAATATGAATACAGGTCTTGACCGCGCAATTTAGATATTATATAATAACTAATCGTAAATGCAGTTCAATCGTAGATTGCAATAGATATGTTTATTTGTATATTCGAAAAGGGAGGTGTTGAACGGTGAAAAGAACCTATCAACCAAAAAATAAAAAACACAAAAGAGTGCATGGTTTCAGAAAAAGAATGTTAAGCGCAAACGGTAGAAATGTACTGAAAAGAAGAAGAGCAAAAGGGAGAAAAAAATTAAGCGCTTAATTTTTTCAATATAGCTCTTAACGAAAAGGCCCTAGTGGCCTTTTTATATTATATCGGCATTTTTTAGGAGGGATTCTGATGTTAAAAAAGGAATACAGACTACGAAAAAATGCGGACTTTAGAAAAGTATATCGTAGTGCCAAATCGGTATCTACAAAGTATCTGGTGCTTTATCCTAAAATGAGAAAAGGGGAAAGTATCAGAATAGGATTTTCTATTTCTAAAAAAGTAGGAAAAGCCAATGTGCGTAATCTTTATAAGCGCAGATTGCGGGAGATTGTCAGAAAAAATATGCATCACATCAAACCGGGATGTGATTTGATTATTTTGACCCGCGTACCTGTAACAGAACTTGGTTATCAGGAATTGGAGAAAAACGTTAAATACTTACTCAGGAAAAGTGGTGTCTGGATTGACTGATTTTTCTATCAAAGACTGTCCGAAAAAGATACTGCTTGGATTAATCGGATTTTACAGAAAATATTTGTCTGCTTTAAAAATGCAGCCTACCTGTCGTTTTTATCCTACCTGTTCCCAATATGCTTATGAAGCAATTAGCAAATATGGTGTCATAAAAGGAGGATGGATGGCAATCAAACGCATTTGCAAATGTCATCCGTTTCATCCCGGTGGATATGATCCTGTAAAATGATTTAGGAGGACAATCGAATATGAACGAGAGTTATGGATGGGGCTTTTTACAGCCTGTCGCTGATTTGATCATCAAAGTCATGGATGGTCTGTATCAGGTAACAGCAGCTATTGGATTTCCAAGTTATGCGCTGGCAATCATTTTAATTTCTATTCTGTTGAAATTAGTTCTGTATCCTTTAATGCAGAAACAGATGAAATCTACAATGAATATGCAGGAAGTACAGCCAAAACTGGAATATGTACAGAAAAAATATAAAAATAATCCGGAAAAAATGAATGAAGAAGTAATGAAGCTGTACAAGGAATATGATATTAATCCTATGGCCGGCTGTTTACCGCTTTTAATTCAGATGCCTATTTTGATTGGTCTGTTTATGGCATTGCGCCAGTACAACTTCGATCCAATTGAACATGCTACATTTTTCTGGGTGCCAAATTTAGGCCAGGCTGACCCACTGCACATTCTGCCTGTATTGGTAGCATTGACAATGTATGCACAGCAGAAAGTGACTATGTCTGCTTCCGGCGGTAATGAACAGACTGCACAGATGATGAAAACTATGCTGTATATGATGCCTGCAATGATGTTATTCGTATGCTGGAGCATGCCTGCAGGTTTGTGCTTATACTGGGCATTTTTCAGTGTATTAAGTATTATTCAGCAGTATTTCATGAATAAACAGAAGAAAAAAGAAATGGAAGCACGTGCAATTCGTGAAGCTGAAGAAAAAGAAAAACGTATTGCTGCTAAAAAAGCAAAAATGACAGCAGAAAAAAAAGCTGCTGCAAAACAGAAAACTCAGATTGAACAAGCAGAAGAAGCTGCTTCTGAGGATGATGACGCAGATATTCGCTGCATTAAAGACTAAAAAGTAACTTGAAAAGTTTAGTAAGGGGATGAGTTTAAATGTCCGCGAAAGAATATACAGCAAAATCTGTGGAAGAAGCGCTGGAAAAAGCATTAAATGAAATGATGTTGACCCGTGAAGATATCCATTATGAGATTGTACAGCAGCCTTCTAAAGGGTTTTTGGGATTTGGCCAGAAAGACGCTGTAGTACGTGTTAGCAAAAAGGATGCTGCTGAAACAAAAGTGGAAGCAGTAGAAGTGAAAGCTGTTAAAACAGAAGAAAAAGCTGAAGTGAAAGCTGAAATTCCTGTACAGGAACCAACACCTGTAGTAGAAGTAGTTGTTGATGATACTGAAGAACAGGAAGTAGAAGTTTCTTTTGAAGAAGCATTTGATACCGATATCGATGAAGAAACAGAAGAATTGGATGTAGCTGTAGCAAAAGCAGATAAAAAAGAATTGTACGAAGCTGCAGAAGCAAAAGGTCGTGCATTCTTAGCAAAAATTTTCGACGAAATGAAACTGGATGTTGTTATTGATGTAAAAGAAAATGGCGGTTATCTAGTATTTGATTTACAGGGCGAAAATTTAGGTATTCTGATTGGTCGTCGCGGTGATACACTGGATTCTCTGCAGTTCTTATTGAATCTGGTCATCAACGATAAAAACAATGCGAAAGTAAAAGGTATCATTGATATCGAAAACTATCGTGCAAAACGTGAAGAAACCTTAATTGGTTTGGGTCATAAATTGGCTGCAAAAGCTAGAAAAACAGGCCAAAAAGTAGTATTGGAACCAATGAATCCGCAGGAACGTCGTATTATTCATATGGCGCTGCAGAATGATAAACGTGTAACTACTTATAGCGAAGGGGAAGAACCTTATCGTAAAGTAGTAATTGAACCGGTAGCAGGTGCGGAAAAACCTTACTACAAAAAAAATTACAACAAAAATTATCATAACAACAAAAAAAGAAGCTATGGTAAAGATGCTGTAAAAACAACTGCACAGGAAACAGAAACTGTGTAATTGTTTTTTGAATGAATGAGAATGATAGGCTGATACATATTTTTATGTGTCAGCCTGTTTTTTTGTTTGTTTTTATTTTCTTTTTGTTCTGTTCTATGATAAAATAAAAGAGATACACAGTTTTCTAATGTGTATGTTTTGATTGGCTTTTTGATTGAATTTTGATTATTTTAATCTTTATTTTTATAAATTTTTGTGAGGTGAACTGTTTTGTTACAACAGGATACAATCACTGCTTTGGTGACTGCTGTAGGGGAAAGCAGCGTAGGGATTATTCGTATCAGCGGTCCGGAAGCGACAAGTATTGCAAACAAAATATATAAAGGAAAAACCGATTTTCTGACTGCAGAAAGCCATACGGTACATTATGGCTATGTATATGATTATAAACAGGATAAAAAAGTAGATGAAGCGATCTTTTTACTGATGCGCGGGCCGCGTAGTTTTACCGGTGAAGATGTAGTAGAAGTACAATGTCATGGCGGTATGGTGGTATTGAAACAGGTACTGCAATTGATTTTGTTGTCCGGTGCCAGATTGGCTGAGCAGGGTGAATTTAGCAAACGTGCTTTTTTAAATGGCCGTTTAGATTTGGCGCAGGCAGAATCTATTATGGATATTGTACAGGCAAAAACAGAGCGTGGCGTAGATTTGGCGCTTTCTCAGCTGCAAGGCAGTTTATCCGGTATGGTAAAAGAATTGCGTGCCGATTTGTTGGAATTGGTGGCATTTATTCAGGCAGATATTGATTATCCTGATGATGATATTGAACGTTTGACTCCGGAAGAGTTTCAATCTCGTGTAGCAAATCTAAAAGAACAAATTGCCTCGGTATTAGAAAATGCACAAAAAGGCAA
>JAFOFM010000148.1 GCA_017387265.1 Peptococcaceae bacterium
AATTGGCGCTTTTTTTGCCCGGGTGCATACTGCCGAAGGGGCAGGCCGTGTATTTACAACAGGCTGATTCCGGCTCATTGCCATTTCCCGCTGTGCAATATCCATAACTGGAACCTGACGCATTCTGGACATAAACATCCTCCTCAAAATCGTTTTTCTATACCATATGCGACATCATAGAAAAAGGTGCAGAATATGGTACAATAAGGAGGATTACATATTTGAACCATGTAAAAAACAAGACCTGCTGATTTGTTCAGCAGGTCTTTTGTATATGTGTTTAGATTTCCACCGGCAGTTCTCTGCGCTGCGAGAAGGTGGAGATATGGGTATAGCCTAATACACGCAGTACATCGGTAGTTTCAGCTGCTTTGTAGCCTACATATTCGGCACGGTGGCTGTCGGAACCGATGGTGATACGGGTGCCGCCTAACTGGCGGTAATGGCGCAGAATATCAAAATGCGGCAGACACATGCAGGAACAGTGCCGATAACCGGATGTGTTAATCTCGATGCCTTTGCCCCGTTTAATCAGTTCGTCCAGAATTTCGGTCACCAGATCCATAGCAAGGAGATGATCGCCCGGTTCGTAGCAGAATGGCGCATAGCGTTTGCAGTAATCCAGATGCCCGATTACATCAAAATTATCAAACATGCGGATACATTCCAGCAGGTTGCTGTAATACTGGCGGTATACCTGGGCTTTGCTCTTGCCCTGGAAAAACGCCTTCTGGCTTACGGCAATGCCGCCGATTTCGTGTACCGAACCGATAACGAAGTCCAGCGGGTATTTTTTCAGGATTTTTTCATAATCGTTTAAGCGATGTTTTTCAAGGCCGATTTCCAGCCCGGCGCGAATATTCAGCTGACCGGCATATTTATCCTGATAAATGGCAATGGTATGCAGGTAGTTGTCTAAATCGTGCACATAATGATTTTCGTACTGGTGCGGCCAGGTAAAATCCATATGGTCGGTAAATGCAATCTCGTTCAGGCCGGCGTTTAATGCTGCCTGACAGATGGCATCCATATTGGTACGGCTGTCGCAGGAAAACTGCGAATGCAGATGATAATCAATCAGCATCAAAACCATTCCTTTCTGAGAAGTCATACACTTTATTATACTATATACCTGCGGCGGCTTGTCAAGTCATGCGGGCATTCTTGTGCCGGAATAGAGCGATTTTTGGTCTGGAAATATACGGGCGGTCGTGCTACAATAACATACAAAAGTATGTTCTGTTTTGAAAGGATAAGCAGAAAAGGGCAGGTGAAACCGGATGCACATAGAGGATTCCATTACCGTATTAAAAGGCGTAGGTAAACAGCGGGCAGCGGATTTAGAAAAGCTGGATATTCGAACCGTTGGCGATCTGCTGGGGCATTATCCTTACCGGTATGAGGACCGGTCGCAGATGAAACCGCTGCGGGATATGAAAGAGGGCGATACGGAAACGGTCAGCGGCATAATCGTGCAGGCGCAGGATGTGTATCCGCGCAGAGGGTTAAAAATTCTGCGGGTGAGTATTCGCTGTGCCGATGGCAATGCAGTGCTGGTGTGGTTTAATCAGAATCATTTAAAAAATAAACTGCAGCCGGGTCTGCAGATTGTGGCGACCGGCAAGGTAGGCAAAGGCTCGCTGCGTCAGATTTCGGTAGCGGATTTTGAATTAATTGAGGATGAAGACGATTTAGCGGCTTTTCAGCGTATTGTGCCGATGTATCGCGGCACAGAAAAAAACAGCGGCAAACAGATTCGCAAACTGATAACACAGCTGGTGGCGCAGGAAATCGACGGGCTGGATGAGTTTCTGCCGGAAAAACACCGTAAAGACTATCATTTAATGAATTACCGGGAGGCTGTGGAACAGATTCATTTTCCGGAAGACTGGCAGCTTTTAAACCAGGCACGGCATCGGCTGGTATTAAATGAGTTTCTGGAGCTGACTCTTGGGCTGCAGCTGCACAGCATCATTGAAAAAAAAGACGGCATAGTGCATGCAAAAGAGGAGCAGCTGGCAGCACAGTTTTTTAAAAATCTGCCTTTTGGTTTAACTGGTGCACAGAAAAAAGTGATTTTAGAGGTCAAAAAAGATATGGAACGGCCTGCTGCTATGAAGCGGCTGGTACAGGGGGATGTAGGCAGCGGCAAAACCATGATTGCTGTCTATGCTCTGCTGAAAGCAGTGCAGGGCGGTTATCAGGCAGTACTGATGGCGCCGACGGAAATTCTGGCGGAACAGCATTATTTAAACTTAAAACGGATGCTGGAACCGCTCGGTGTGGAACCGGCGCTTTTAACCGGCAGCCTTACCAGAAAAGAGCGGGAAGCTATCTACGAAACCATTGCAGATGGACGCTGCAGAATTGCAGTGGGTACCCATGCACTGATTCAGAAACAGGTGCAGTTTCTGAATCTGGGTGTGGTGGTAATTGACGAACAGCACCGGTTTGGCGTACGGCAGAGGCTGGCACTGGAAAACAAGGGCAAAGCTCCCGATGTGCTGGTAATGACGGCTACACCGATTCCCCGTTCTCTGGCGTTAACCTTATATGGCGATATGGATTTATCGATTATTGATGAGCTGCCGCCAGGCAGGCAGTCTGTAAAAACATATTGTATCGGCGAGAGCAAACGCAATGATCTGTATGGATTTTTGACAAAGCAGATTGCTGAAGGGTATCAGGTGTATGTGGTGTGCCCGCTGGTAGAAGAATCGGAAAAAATGGATTTAGAGAATGCAACGCAGCTGGCCGACCATCTGGCAGCAAATGTGTTTCCGCAATATGCAGTGGGGCTATTGCACGGCAAAATGAAGCCGCAGGAAAAGGCGGAGATTATGGAGCAGTTCCGCGATAACAAACTGCAGGTGCTGGTATCTACCACAGTTATTGAGGTTGGCGTGGATGTGCCCAATGCCAATGTTATGGTGATCGAAAATGCGGAACGGTTTGGCCTTGCACAGCTGCATCAGCTGCGAGGCCGTGTTGGCCGCGGCAAAA
The DNA here is from genome assembly GCA_017387265.1 of Peptococcaceae bacterium. Classification (GTDB taxonomy): domain Bacteria; phylum Bacillota; class Peptococcia; order Peptococcales; family Peptococcaceae; genus UBA7185. The sequence goes on from JAFOFM010000148.1 coordinate 3,004, forward strand.
CACAGGCTCATTGCTTTTTGGTATCGGAACCTAAAACGGACGAAGGCAAACGGCGGATGCAGGTTATGGTAAAAAGCACCGATGGTTTTGTCATCGCCGAGGAGGATTTGCTCCTGCGCGGTGCCGGTGAAGTGTTAGGCACCCGGCAGCATGGTCTGCCTGATTTAAAAATTGCGGATTTAGTGCACGATGTAAAAATTTTAGAGCAGAGCCGCATGCTGGCAACCGAGATAACCGAAATCGGGCTGGATGCACCGCAGTATGAAAAACTGCGCAAAAAAGCCGAGCGAGTATATCAGCGTAAAATGGATTTAGGGGAATAAAAAAGCAGAACCTTTACGGGTTCTGCTTTTTTATTAGTCTTCCAGACCGAATAATTTATTGAATTTGCCGTTCTGGTGCAGTTCGATGATGTTATCGTAGCCGCCTAAGAAGGTGTCGTCATCCACAAATACCTGCGGCAGGGTTAAAAAGCTGGTTTCATCCTGCAGCATTTTTAATACTTCCGGATTTTCGGATGTGTTGATTTCAGTAAATTCTACGCCTTTGCGTTTTAAGAACAGTTTCAGCTGCAGACAGAACGGGCAGCGGTTCATAGTATATACAGTAACTTTTTTAGCCATTGAGATTTTCCTCCATGTTGAACAATAATCTATTATTTCTATTGTACTCTAAAATAGAGGAAATTGCGAATAAAATATTTAAAAAACAGAAATGTATTTGCTTTTTCCGAGGAAATAGGTATGATAGTAATATAAGACGTGGCGAAAGCAGGATAATAGAATGGTGAATGAACAGAATTTTGAAGAATATAAATTACATAAAACAATCTTAAAAGCCCTGGATTTACTGGGGCTGAAGCAGCCGACTCCGGTACAGCGTGAGGTAATTCCGCAGGTACTGGCCGGTAAAGACCTGATTGCGCAGGCGCAGACAGGCAGCGGTAAAACAGCTGCCTATGCTATTCCGTTATGTGAACTGGTGGACTGGGATGAAAATAAGCCGCAGGTTATGATTCTGACTCCAACCAGAGAGCTGGCAAT
>JAFOFM010000149.1 GCA_017387265.1 Peptococcaceae bacterium
AATCTTATGGGTGGCTATGTTCTTGATTTTGTTGGCAGCATGGCAGATATTGAAGATCGTGAAAAGCGAGATGAGATTATTCGATATGCTGACAGAATGTTTGCGGACGTGGCAAACTATACTGCTGATACAGTTGCGTATTACATACGATTTGCTCCCGAAATCTCTGATAGCCAGACAGGATTTTTTTACAGTAAGATTGATGGCAGTGAGGAGTATATCCGTTTTGAGCCTACGGATCTGGCACTTTATGATAAGGATGATACGGAACGTGTGGGATGGTACTGGCAGCCTTACGAAGCGCAAAAACCAGTCTGGATAGAGCCGTACTATAATAAGAACAACGATATCATGATGATTTCGTATGTGGTGCCGTTGTATTGTGAAAAGCAATTTATTGGTGTTGTTGGTATGGATTTTGATTACAATGCTTTAGTTGAGAAGGTTCATAATATCAAAATCTATGAAAATGGTTTTGCTCATTTGGAAATCGACGGTGTTGCCATCCATAGCAGCGACAATGCGTTTTTTTCCTATGAACCGGAGAACTATCTGCAAGTGTCAGCTGGATTGATTAACGAAATGACACTTGTCCTTTCTGCGAGCTATGATGATATCAGACAGATTCGGTATGAAATTGCGCTGCAGATACTTGTTACGGTTCTTGTTCTAGCAGCTGTATTTTGTCTGATTACAATTATGATGGTTGGGAAAATTGTAAAACCGCTGAAAAAACTGACAGATGCCTCAAAAAAACTGGCAGATGGAGATTATAATGTTGATCCTATCTGCAGCGATACATACGAAATACAACTGCTTAGTATTGCTTTTCAGAATATGGCAAAGCGTTTGCGAGAACATGAAAAACTTCAGCATCTTCTGGCGTACCGGGATTCTTTGACAGGGCTTAGAAACACTACTTCATATAAAGCCTGGGTAACTGATTTCGAAAAAGAAGTCCAGAAGAATAACGCGGATTACGGTGTTATTGTACTCGATGTTAACTATCTTAAAGAGGTAAATGACCGCTATGGTCACGATGCAGGGAACAAACTTATTGTCGCTGCCGCACGGATTATATCGACTACTTTTAAGAGAAGTCCGGTTTTTAGAATTGGCGGAGACGAGTTTCTGGTAATCCTTCAAAACAGCGATTTAGCGAATTATGAGGAACTGTGTGAAAAATTTGATATGGAATGTACAAGCGCGTATATAGAGGAAAACGGGGAACATCTCCCAATCAGTATTGCAAGAGGATTTGCAAGGTATGACCTGAATACGGATGTACAATATGCTGATGTGTTTAAACGTGCGGATGACGAAATGTATGTTCATAAAAGAAAAATGAAAGAGTCACAAGCTTTGAGACAGTTTTTCCGGGAGAAAAATAGAGTACAGCTCCAGGAGAACGAAGATGAATTGGTTTAATTATAAAAAATAAAGGTGATATAGAATATTTCTTTGCAGCATATGTAGGGCAATGGAATAATGATGGAGGAATATTTAATTATGAAAAAAATATTGTTTTTTCTGATGATGGTTTGTTTATTATTTACAGGTTGCGGCAACGCACAGGAAGAACCTGCGGCTATTGTATCTCCGCTTCCAGATACAACTATGGAAAACCTGACCGATGCGATTCTTTCTGTTTCGCTGGAAGAAGGCGATGCCTATGTTGATGACACAGGCAAAATGCAGATGGATGTGAAAATTTACACCTATGATAAATACGATATGGTAGATATCTCTGAACTGGAAGAGGGTGATACCATTGTGACCTATTCTGGTGAAGTGGTAGTAAATTCGATTGAACGCAATGATAGTGGCCTTGTTTACATCAATGGCGGTCTGGAAGAAGGCGGATTTGATTTATTTACAGATGAAAGCGGTATCTTTTATGAGACCGGTTTTGATGATGTAAAAAACTGGCATAAAGTTGGTGAAGCAACTATTCGTGTATCCACAGACTTTAAAGGATACGATAATGCAGATCCAGAACAGGGAGAGCTTATCATTTATCCCGGTGATTTTCTGACCGGTGCTGTTTTGGACTATAATTTCACGCCGTACAATACAACCATTCGTGTTGAGGCAGGGGAAATTGTAGAAATGAACCGGAGATATACACCTTAACTATGTAAAGAGACAAGATGTATCGCCTTACAAGTACTATAATTGGAGATATTGTATTGCGGGCATATTTTCGATATTTGTCAGTGTTCTATGTTGTAGGTTATTGACAAAAGGAGGGATATCGTGTGAAGGATTTCGTTTTGAAAGGGAATATTTGCTACAGCAAAAGTAAAAATGACTTGTTTACACAGAAGAATGCGTATGTTGTTTGTGTTAATGGCGAATCGAAAGGTGTGTTTGCCGAATTGCCATCACAATATATGGAACTGCCATTAGTAGATTATGGGGATCGTATTATTATTCCCGGTATGATAGATCTTCATATTCATGCTCCCCAGTATGCGTTCCGGGGAATGTGTATGGATCTGGAGCTGATGGACTGGCTGAATCAGTATACGTTTCCAGAAGAAGAGAAATACGAGGACCTTGACTATGCAAAAAAAGCATATTCTATTTTTGTAAATGAAATGCAAAAGGGAGCCACTACCCGTGCCGTTTTATTTGCTACCCGTCACCGTCCGGCTACGGAGTTACTGATGGAATTGATGGAGCAGAGCGGACTTGTAAGTTATGTGGGAAAGGTTAATATGGATCGGGGTGCAACAGAGGCACTGGAAGAAGAAAGTGCAGAAATCTCTGCCCACGTTACATATGGGTGGATTAATGCGGTCAAAGATAAATTTGCTCGTACAAAGCCTATTCTGACACCACGGTTTATTCCATGCTGCACAGACGAACTTATGGAAAAGCTTCGGCAAATTCAGATGACTTATGGTATTCCGGTGCAGTCGCACTTGTCTGAAAGTCCTGGCGAAATTGATTTTGTTCATTTTTTACGACCTGACAATGCTTTTTACGGCGAGGTATATAACGATTACGATCTTTTTGGTAAAAATGATGATATTAATACAGATGTAAAAACAGTTATGGCTCATTGTGTATGGTCGACAGCAGAAGAAGTGGAACTGATGAGAAAAAATGGTGTGTTTGTGGCACATTGTCCGGCATCTAATATGAACCTCAGCTCTGGAATTGCACCAATTCGCAAATATCTGGATCTGAATATGAAGGTTGGACTTGGCAGTGATGTAGCTGGCGGTCATAGTGATTCCATCTTTCGGGCAATGACAGATGCTATCCAGGTATCAAAAATGTATTGGCGTTATGTTGATCAGGAAGCAAAACCGGTTACCTTTCCAGAAGCGTTTTACATGGCAACACTGGGTGGAGGAGAATTTTTTGGAAAAGTAGGCAGCTTCGAGGAAGGGTATGAATTTGATGCAGTTATACTGGACGATACATCTCTTGCTCATCCACAGGAGCTGACTGTTCTGGAACGTCTGGAACGCGCTGTGTATCTCGGAATTGATAGGCATGGGATTTGTGCCAAATATGTTGCGGGTGAACAGATTATTTTTTGAGTGCAGTCAAGTATTAAAAATAGAATTTGCTTAAAAGGAGAAAATAAGTATGATTATTGAAAAGAATGTTGTGGATACTACTGTTGTTTTGAAAATTACAGGTCGTTTGGATACGACTACCGCGCCAGAATTAGAAGCTGTTATTGACGGCTGTATTTCTGGGATTAAGGAGTTAGTAATGGAGTGCAGCGAGTTAGAGTATGTTTCTTCTGCAGGGCTGAGAGTCATTCTTAAAGCGCAGAAACTGATGAATGCACAGGGCAATATGAAGCTTACTCATGTGAATGAAACGGTTATGGAAGTATTCGATATTACAGGTTTTGCTGATATTTTAACTATTGAATAAATCTGATATGAAGGAGAATGACTGAGATGCTCACAGGAATTGCATTATTTCGTCTTGCCACAGCATCGCTTCTGCCGGTACTTGTGACGGTAGGATTTTATTTTGCTGAAAAGAAAAGTCGATTTAAAAATATTTCGAATATCTGGAAACAGACTATTATTGGTGTGAGCTTCGGTTTTATTGCTATTCTGGCGACGGAGTTCGGTATACCGGTGGATGGGGCGGTATTGAATGTTCGAAATGCGGCGCCTTTAACTGCCGGGCTGATATTTGGATGGCCGGCTGGGATAATCGCCGGCTTACTGGGTGGTGTAGAACGCTGGCTTTCTCCAGCCGGTGATTATACCCGGCTGGCATGTTCGATTGCCACGATTGTAGCTGGTTTTTTTGGCGCAGCTGTCCGAAAATTCATGCTTGACAATAAGAAGGCGTCCTGGTTTTATGGTCTGGCAGTAGGGGCAACCGCTGAGGTTCTGCATATGCTGCTGGTTTTTTTAACAAATGCAGCGGATATACAGCGAGCATTTACGGTTGTACAGATTTGCGCGCTGCCTATGATTGTGGCAAACAGTATATCTGTTATGCTTTCTATCCTTGCAATTATTGTTTTGGCGAAACGTGGAAGTAAATATGGGAAGGATAACAGTCGTAAAGAAAACATTACCCAAACCTTTCAGCGCTGGCTGTTAGTATGTGTGGTGCTGGCGTTTGGGGTTACGACTGTTTTTACGCATGCATTTCAGAGCCGAATTGCGTATGCCACACTGGATTATACGCTTCGTGCCCATATGGAAGATGTTTGTAAGGACATAAATGATGTTTCAAATCGGAATTTATTAAATATTACCAGGGAAATTGCATCGGCACTGCCAGCGAATGCAACACAGAAAGATCTTCAGCAGCTGGCACAGCAATATAGTGTCACAGAAATTAATATTATAGATGAAGACGGCATTATTGCAGTGAGCACAGATTCTGACTTTTTCGGGTATGATATGGCTTCTGGTAAACAGGCTGCCGAATTTTTAGTACTTCTTAATGGTAAGAATGAGCTGGTTCAGGATTATCAGCAGATTTCCCGCGATAACAATGTTTATCGTAAATATGCAGGTGTAGCCTTGGAAACAGGATTTCTTCAGGTTGGTTACGATTCATCCACTTTTTATGAACAAATTTATGAACAGGTAAAATATGCTGCAGAAAACCGTCATATTGGCCAGGATGGTTTCATTATTGTTTGTGATGAAAATGGAATGATTCTTAGCGACCGGGAAGGTCATGAAGGGGAACATATTTCAATATTTGGTGATGCAAGTGCACTTAATACCCAGCCATATGAACGTATTTACGGAGAAATTTATGGAAAACCTTCTTTTTTGATGTATACGGAAACAGAAGGCTATTACATTATTGCTGTGATGAGCGAGGCGGAGGCGTTCTTTTCCAGAAATGCGTCTGTTTATATGCAGGCATTCATGGAGATGCTGGTATTTGCAGCGCTGTTTGCTAATATTTTTGTGCTGATAAAAAATCTTGTGGTTAGAAACATTCGAAAAATTAACGAGTCTCTTGCACAGATTACAGACGGTAATTTAAATGTGGTTGTTGATGTGCGTGATAATGAGGAATTTGCTTCTCTTTCCGATGATATCAATTCAACGGTTGCTACTCTGAAAAACTATATCGACGAAGCAGCAGCCCGTTTTGATAAAGATCTGGAAATTGCAAAAAAAATTCAGCATTCGGCACTTCCTTCGGTGTTTCCTCCATATCCTAACCGTAAAGATTTCAGTATTTTTGCAAGTATGGATGCGGCGAAAGAAGTTGGCGGCGACTTTTATGATTTTTATCTGCTGGATGAAAATCATCTGGCCTTTTTAGTGGCGGATGTTTCGGGCAAAGGGATTCCTGGTGCCATGTTTATGATGACATCGAAAACTTTAATAAAGAGTTATGCCGAGAGTGGTCTGGCAGTTAATGATATATTTACGCAAGTAAACGCTCAGCTTTGTGAGAATAATGAAGCCGATATGTTTGTTACCGCCTGGATGGGAATTCTTAATCTGGAAAGCGGATTGGTTCGCTATGCAAATGCAGGTCACAATCCTCCGCTGGTACGACATAAAGATGGATCTTATGAGTATCTGAAAGGCAAAGCAAATTTTGTTCTGGCGGGTATGGAAGGTGTACGTTATAAAGAACAGCAGCTTCAGCTTCAGCCAGGCGATGAAATCTATTTGTATACTGATGGTGTTACCGAAGCACATGATATTAATAAACAGCTTTTTGGTGAAGAACGTTTGCGCGCCAGTCTGAATAAAACCACTGGTATGACAGTCGATGAAATTTGCAAAAAAGTTAAAAAAGATGTGGATGTTTTCCAGGGTGAGGCTAAACAGTTTGATGATATTACAATGTTGTGCATCCATTGGAATGAGGTGGAAAACAAAATGCTGTCTATAAATCCCACAATGGAATCGGTTCCTCTCGTAGCGGCTTTTGTAGAGGAACATCTTGAAAAGTTTGAGGTGCCTGCGAAGCTGGCTGTCAAGCTGATGGTAGCAGTGGATGAGATTTACTCTAATATAGTTCGTTACAGTGGCGCATCTGAAGCACAGATCCGGTTAGTGAAAGAAGAGGAACTTGTGCAGCTCATTTTTAGGGATAACGGCGAACCGTATAATCCGCTTAATGAAAAAGCACCTGATGTTACTGCTTCGGCAGAGGATCGTGCTATCGGAGGGCTAGGCATTTTTATGGTGCGAAAAATGATGGATAATGTGGAATATGAGTATACGAACGATAGGAAT
>JAFOFM010000150.1 GCA_017387265.1 Peptococcaceae bacterium
TCAGTACTTTTACGCCATCTACTGTTTTACTTAACCCTTCAACAGTCAGAATTTCTTTCCCCGGTTCACGGTCCATTTCAAAACCCAGATATGGATATTTACGAGAAGATACCGGCAGTTCTTCTACAGTCAGTTTATCCAGCAGTTTACGGCGGGCTGTTGCCTGTTTTGCTTTGGATTTGTTTGCAGAGAAGCGGGAAATAAAGCTCTGCAGTTCTTTAATTTTATCTTCTTTTTTACGATTCTGGTCACGCATTAAGCGCTGCATCAGCTGACTGGATTCATACCAGAAGTCGTAGTTACCAGTATAGATTCTGATTTTTTTGAAGTCGATATCCACGATGTGGGTGCAAACCATATTTAAGAAGTGACGGTCATGGGATACTACGATAACAGTGCCTTCATAATCCATCAGGAAATCTTCCAGCCAGCGAATGGACTGGATATCCAGGTCGTTAGTAGGTTCGTCCAGCAGAATAATCTGCGGCTGGCCGAATAATGCCTGCGCCAGCAGAACTTTTACTTTCTGTTTCCCGTCTAAGGAACCCATCATGGAATACTCAATACCGGTTTCCAGGCCTAAACCCTGTAACAGTTTCTGCACTTCCATTTCTGCATCCCAGCCGTTTAATTCCGCAAATTCACCTTCCAGTTCAGAAGCCAGAATCCCGTCTTCTTCACTGAAATCCGGTTTTGCATACAGGGCATCTTTTTCCTGCATAATCTGATATAAACGAGCATTCCCCATAATAACGGTATCCATTACGGTGTGTTCGTCATATGCATTGTGATCCTGTTTTAATACAGACATACGAACATTAGCCGGAATAATAATTTCCCCGGTGGTTGGTTCTTTTACGCCGCTCAGAATTTTTAAAAAAGTGGATTTCCCTGCGCCATTAGCACCAATGATGCCGTAGCAGTTACCCGGTGTAAATTTCAGGTTTACATCGGAGAATAAAGTAGTACCGTCAAAGCTTAAGCTCACGTTATTAACTGTGATCATGTTCGTCCTCCTGCAATATTATACATATTTCCTCATACGCCTTCCGAACCGCTTTGCTGACCTTTTTTCGGCAACACGCTATCTGGCGCTATTTATAAACATTATCCTTTTAATGATACTGTTTTATAGGATAAATGTCAAGTTTTGCGGCTTATCTCATCATCAAATACCAGTTGCAGCAAATAGAATCATCGCTCACTTAAAACAGCAAGAACCCGGGAAGAAAATTTCCCAGGTTCTTGTAAAATCAAATTTAAATATCATTTGATAAGCCTGTTTTGTCCAGAACAAACATTACCAGGCCCATTACAATACCAACGATGGTAGCAAGACACATACCGGTCAGCTGAACTTCGCCAATCTGAATGGCCGCTCCGGAAAGACCAGTTACAAATACAACTGCAGTCATTGCCAGATTACGCGGTTTCGCATAATCAACCTGTTTATCTACCAGCAGGCGAATACCACTGGCAGCAATCATCCCATACAGCAGAAAGCTGATACCACCCATTACCGGGCCAGGGATAGTACTGATAAGTGCACTTACCTGACCGAAAAATGCCAGCAGGATCGAGAATACCGCAGCGCCGCCAATAACCCATACACTGTAAACTTTAGTTACAGCCATAACACCAATGTTTTCGCCATAAGTTGTAGTAGGTACCGAACCACAGAATCCTGACAGCATTGTAGAAATTCCATCTGCCAGCAAAGATCGGTGAAGACCAGGATCCTTTACTAAATCACGACCAACAATCTGGCTTGTAACAATCTGGTGGCTGATATGCTCGGAAATAACTGTTAAAGATGCAGGGATAATAATAATGATTGCAGTAAGATCAAATTTGGGCGCTGTAAATGCAGGTAATGCAAAAAGTTTTGCATTTAAAACAGGCGTAAAATCTACCATCCCCATAATCGTAGCCAAACCATATCCGCCAACAATAGCAATGAGAATCGCAATTGCAGCAGCAAAGCCCTTAAAAACAACCTGTCCAATAACAGCAAGTGCCAGCGTTAATACAAATACAATTACCATCTGAGGATCGATTGCACTGCCGTCAACACTAACAATACCGCCTGTATTTGCTGCAGAACCCGCTAGTTCCAGACCGATAAGTGCAACAATTGGTCCCATTGCTGCAGGTGGAAGTACTGCATCAATCCAGCTTACACCAACAAATTTTATTAAAATAGCAACGATAGAGAAAATCGCTCCCGCACAGATAAATCCGCCAAGCACATACTCATAACCCATTTTATCAATAACGATAAATGCCGGTGCCAGAAATGCAAAACTGGATCCCAGATAGGCTGGGGCTTTTCCTTTCGTGATAAAGATAAATAATAATGTTCCAATCCCATTCATCAATAAAACAATCGATGCAGGGATACCAAACAAAATAGGTACCAGTACAGATGCACTGAACATTGCAAAAGTATGCTGCAAGCTCAGCGGAATCCATTGCGTTAAAGGTGGCCGTTCATTAATGCCTAATACTTTTCTTTCCATGTCTTCCTCTCACTCTTCTGTAAAAATTTTAGATTATAAGCGCATTTATTATATTAAAAACCAGTATACATTATCAATACTTTTCTGCACAAATACTACGGATTACGTCATAAAACGTTGTACCGCCATGTTTTTAGCAGACCTGACAAATAAAAAGCAGCAACACACTAGGTATCGCTGCCAGATCAGACATTTATCTGCTATTTTACCGATTACTTAAACAGTGCCAAAAATACGGTCGCCACAATCGCCAAGGCCTGGACAGATATAGCCTTTTTCGTTAAGCTGACGATCTAAATTCCCAACAAATATTTTTACATCTGGATGGGCTGCATGTAATTTTTCCAGACCAACTGGTGCTGCAACAATACACAGGAAAGAAATATTTTTACCACCGCGTTTTTTTATCGCATTAATTGCTTCAACCGCAGAACCACCAGTTGCCAGCATCGGATCTACAACATAAATAGAACGCTCTTCAATCGCAGATGGCAGTTTACAAAAGTATTCATGCGGTTCCAGAGTTTCTTCATCACGGTACATCCCGATATGTCCGACTTTTGCAGCAGGCATCAGTTTCAGCATACCACCGACCATACCGAGCCCGGCTCTTAAAATCGGAATAATCGCGGGTTTTTTGCCCGCTACAAATGGGCATACTGCAGTTTCTACCGGTGTTTCAATTTCAATCTCTTCCAGTTCTAAATCACGAAGTGCCTCATAACCAATCATCATAGAGATTTCTTCAATAATTGTACGAAATTCATTGGTCCCGGTTGTTTTCTGACGAACGATAGACAGTTTATGTTTAATCAGCGGATGGTCACAAATAGTAATATTCTCAATACCGTTATACATGATGCAAAACCCCTTTATTTTATACTCACAGTTTCTATGCAATCTCTTGCCGTAATTCAAAAAAACTATCTGTATTATAGCATAACAGCAGCAGAACTTCTATACGCAATTATACGTAATGAAATTTTCAGTTTTTAAGTTTGGCAATGGGTACAGAAGTTAATCACGCTTTCTGCAAATCTCAGGTTTTGATCTTCATATTCGGCCATCGTTCTTTCATCCAGACATCGTCGTAATTTGCATCCAGAAATACAGCAATAGCATTTGACGGTTCCAGATGCTCCTGCCGCTCGGTGTAACGGATCATAGCGGCACCGGTTAAAATACCGTCACAAAGCAGAATTACCACAATAGCCCAGGTGATGCACTCACCCAGCAGCGTTGGAATTTTTTCGATTGCCCGGCTCATCGGCGGATATAGTCCTTTCACCCAGATAACAGCTAAAAGCCCCCACGCCATGCAGTATAGTACATTGGTGCGTCCACCAATATTAAGCGGCATGTTGCTGTAATCCCAGAATACAGTGCCGAATACCAGTTCACTCATAACACTGCACAGATATTCATAACTGCCGCCAATCAAAAATCCGGCAGTAAAAATCAGAAAGACACTGCGGTCTTTCAGCCTCTGCAGCGCA
>JAFOFM010000151.1 GCA_017387265.1 Peptococcaceae bacterium
CATTCTTTTTGCAGGATTTTATCCAGCCTGATTGGATAAGACCACTCTATTGTAACAGATTTATAGCGACTCATAACTTCACCTCGATTTTATAGAAACATCCGCGCTCTGTTTTCCGGCGTATCATCCATTTTAAAATCAAAGAAACGATCGGGATGATAATACAGCGTGCCGGTGATATTGTCCCACAATTTTGCATACTCATACTCCGATACTTCCAGTTCAATCCGTTCCCCGTTATCCAATTCAAATAAAATAGTCTGGTAATCTAAATAGCGGCTTCGATGTCCGTTAACCAGTCGCGGTACGGAACTCAGGCTGATAATTTTAGCATGTGCCTCTAACGGCGGCTCGTTTGATTCATAACCGGTATCATTTAAAACCGCCAGCAGTTTTTCTTTATTTTCACCGGCAAACTGTTTTATAAGACCAGCTGCCAGAATGATTGCAATTGCACTCAAAATAATAATGATAATAGTTTCTGTCATAGTCCCGGCCTCCTTTTTAACAGTTTATCACACTATTCTACAATCAGCAATATATTTCATCTGAAGTTTGACACGGCATATCCTACGTGCTATAATCCAGTTATCAGACACCCCCCCGGGGTGTAGTGATTTGAGGTGATGTGCTATGATGGCAGATAAAGAAAAAGTGACCCGGCTTTTAAAAACAGCACGCGGGCAGATTGACGGCATTCTGAAAATGGTGGAGGACGACCGCTACTGTATGGATATTTCCCATCAGCTGATGGCAACAGAAGCGATTCTTAATAAGATTAACAAAGAGATTCTCACCGCTCATCTGAAACATTGCGTAAGCCATGCGGATACGCAGGAAGCCAGAGATGAGAAAATTGAGGAATTCATCAATACATTGAGTAAATTAATGAACTAACAGCGAGGTGATGTACTTGAAAGAAAAGTTTGACGTAACAGGTATGACCTGTTCGGCCTGTTCGTCTCGTGTTGAAAAATGCGTGCGTGGTTTAGACGGCATGACCGAGGTTACTGTAAACCTGTTAACCAACAGCATGCAGGTAGAGTATGACAATTCAAAACTGTCTACGGATGCCATTATTCAGGCCGTTACACAGGCCGGTTATGGTGCCAGTGTAAAACAGGATAGCCCTTCACAAAATCAGGCTGTCCCTTCTGCTTCCTTTAAGCCTCGAGAAAACCCGGTAGAAGCGCAATTAAAAGAAATGAAGCATCGGCTGGTTATCAGCTTTGCTTTTTTAATTCCGCTGATGTATGTATCTATGGGGCACATGACTGGTCTGCCGCTTCCAGGCTTTTTAAGCAGCACCGAAAACGCAGTGAGCTTTGCCTTTACGCAGTTTTTACTGGCACTGCCCATCGCGTATGTAAACCGCAAGTTTTATATCAAAGGTTTTCAGACGCTCGCCCATGGCGCGCCTAATATGGATACACTGATTGCAATCGGTTCCACCGCGTCGTTTGCTTATGGTATTTTTGCCATCTATCGCATGAGCTACGGGCTGGGCGCCGGAAATTTAGAGCTGGTGCATCGATATCACCACGATTTATAATTTGAATCGGCTGTCATGATTTTAGCGCTGATTACAGTAGGTAAATATCTGGAGACCCGCTCAAAAGGCAAAACCAGCGAAGCCCTGACACGCCTTATGGATCTGGCGCCAAAAACCGCTATGGTTGAGCGCAATGGCCAGCAGATGGAAATCCCGGTTGAGCAGGTTATCGTTGGTGATGTGGTTCTGGTAAAACCAGGCCAGCGTATTCCGGTTGACGGCATCATAACCGAAGGCAGCACAAGTATTGACCAGTCTGCTATCACCGGTGAAAGCATCCCTGTTGAAAAAGAACCGGGCGATTCTGTAATTGCGGCCACTATTAATAAAGGCGGCTTTATTCGCTTTACCGCATCCAAAGTCGGAAACGATACTACATTCGCACAGATTGTCCGCTTAGTAGAGGATGCCTCCGCTACCAAAGCGCCGATTTCGCGCTTAGCTGACCAGATTGCCGGGATTTTTGTTCCGGTAGTTATCGGTATTTCGATTTTAACTGCGGCTCTGTGGCTGTTAAACGGCGCTGCTTTCGAATTTGCCTTATCCTGTGCCATCTGCGTGCTGGTTATCTCCTGCCCGTGTGCGTTAGGGCTGGCAACACCGGTAGCTATTATGGTCGGTACCGGCAAAGGGGCTGAGCACGGCATTTTAATTAAATCCGGGCAGGCGCTGGAAACCGCGCACAATATCAACACCGTGGTGCTGGATAAAACCGGTACCATCACACAGGGCAAACCGGTCGTAACCGATATCCAGACCATTTATGCCGACAGCCGCGAATTTATTTCCATTGCAGCGGCACTGGAGCAGAACAGTGAGCATCCGCTGGCTGATGCCGTAATGCGTTATGCCGAAGAACAGAATATTCATGCTGCTGCAGCGCAGAATTTTATGGCGCTTCCCGGCATGGGTGTACAGGCTGTGATAAATGGCAAAACCTGTTATGCAGGAAATAAACGGCTGATGAGCGAAAAAAATATCAGCCTGACTGACTGGGAAGCTGCGCTGGAACAGCTTGCCGATGCAGGCAAGACACCGCTGATTTTTGCCGATAGTACACAGATAATTGGTATCATCGGTGCTGCCGATATTGTAAAACCAACCAGTTTCCAGGCGATTCGTCAATTAAAAGATATGGGTGTGCAGGTAATTATGCTCACTGGTGATAATGCCCGCACCGCAGCCGCGATTCAGAAGCAGCTTGATTTAGACGAAGTTATCGCCGAAGTGCTTCCGCAGGATAAAGAACAGCAGATTTCCAAACTGCAAAGCGATGGCAAAATCGTAGCCATGGTTGGCGACGGCATCAACGATGCTCCGGCATTAGCCCGCGCCAATGTAGGGCTTGCAATCGGTGCCGGCACCGACGTAGCCTTAGAAAGCGCCGACATCATATTAATGAAAAACGATTTATTAGACGTCGTTACTGCTATCCAGCTGAGCAAGGCAACCATCCGCAATATCAAACAGAATCTGTTCTGGGCGTTCTTTTATAATGTGCTTTGTATTCCGCTGGCAGCCGGGGTTTATTACAATGCATTCGGGCTTCTGCTCAACCCGATGATCGGGGCTGCCGCTATGAGCTGCAGCAGTTTCTTTGTGGTGACCAATGCACTGCGGTTACGTGGTTTTAAACCGGTACTGGCTCAGGAAACCGGCAGCACTGCACAAACAATCAGCCAGGACGTGCAGATTGCAGTCTCCATTGGCGGTGCCAAACAGCCGGAACGCGCAGAATGCGCTGTAACGCGCAAAACAATGATTATTGAGGGTATGATGTGCCCGCACTGCCAGAAAGCCGTTACAAAGGCATTATGCAGTTTAGAAGGCGTATCTGCTGATGTAAGCCTTGCAGATAACGCCGCTTATATTACATCCACCGGCATTACCAGTGATGAAGCCATGATTCAGGCCGTCACCGATGCCGATTATAAAGTCATCTCCTTAACCGATGACAAACCAACACACTCTAGCAAAGGAGCAACTCTTATGAAAAAAACAATGATTATCGAAGGCATGATGTGCCCACACTGCCAGAAAGCCGTAACCAAAGC
>JAFOFM010000152.1 GCA_017387265.1 Peptococcaceae bacterium
CCCAGAATATAGTTCACATACAGATTGCGTGTGGCTTTCACTTTGGCATTTTTATTCGCCGGTATCTTGTAATCTTTGCTGTCTAACGCCAGCAGTGCAAACACCGCACCGTTTAACCCCTGCTGTACGGTAGATTTATAATCGCCTAATGGTGTAAGCAGATTATAGCCGTTCACATTTGCCGGGTTTTTGCCCATAGCTGCCAGCGCCAGCACGGTGCGGGAATATTCGGTGTATTTGCGCTCGTGCAGAATTCCTTTTTTCTGCTTCAGCTGGGCTGCCAGCGCTTTATAATAGCTGTCATAATAGCTGGCTGCCACGGTTTCACTGGAGCGGGCAAGTCCCATAACGCGCCATTCACTGCCGATTGCTCCCGGTTTGGCTGGTGTTTTTGCCAGCACAGGCGCCAGTTCATCCACCACACGGCTGATAGCGGCATAATCCGCCGTGGTATCTTTATTTTTTGCCGCCGCAAAGGCAGGCATGGTGCTATTGCATAACAGCAGCAGACATAATAATACCGCTGTCCATTGTTTCCATCGGTTCCATCGTTTCATAAAATCTGTCCTTTCCCCGGGCTGTGCTACAGTCCGCATGTTTTTTGCTATGTACCTGCGGAAACCGAACGGCTCCCGCAGAGGAAATATAAGTTTAAGCCTGTTTGTCCGCTGTATAAAGGTTTACAAACCGTTCCAGCATAACGGCAACCTCGGCACGGGTGGCAGTGCCCTGCGGAGCCAGCTCGTTCAGATTACGGCCTTTTAAAATGCCATTGGCAACCGCCCATTTCACTGCCCCTTCTGCATAGCCCGATACGCTGCCGGCATCTTTGTAATGCACCAGACGGATGGTATCGGCAGTATCGTAATCCATATACTGTGCAAAGCGCATCAGCATTACCGCCAGCTGTTCACGGGTAATCGGCGCATTCGGCGCGTATTGGGTTTCGGTCATACCGCCTGCCAGTTTATTCTGGTACGCCCATGCAACCGGATTTGCATACCAGGCTGTATCACGTACATCCGCAAACGGATATGCGCCATTAGCTGCCGGTTCGCCTGCCATACGGTGCAGTACCGCAACCAGCATAGCCCGGCTGAAAGTGGCATCCGGTGCAAAGTCTGTATCGGATACCCCGCGCATCAGGCCGTTTTCGTATACAAACCGGATGGAATTGCCTGCCCAGTGGTTTTCAATATCTGCAAACGGCAGTTCTTCGGTTTCCCCCAGCAGAGCTTCCAGCATTGCCTCAGCCGCCACAAGGTCATCATAGCCTTTTACCAGCGCTTTCTGTTCATCGGTTAACGCATCGTAAGCCTTGCGGATTTGGGCAACAGCCTCTGCATCATCGGCAGTGATGTTATCCAGACTGCCCAGATCTTTTAACAGCTTGTCCAGCAGTTCATCCACCGATGCAGCTGCTTTTTTATCGGTATCATTTACACGGCCGCCCGCCAGAGAATCGGTTGTCCAGTCTTTAGTATAGTACCATTCAATCTTATCGCCGTTTTTCACGGTGTACTGTAAAAGCCCAACCTCCGGCAGTGTGTTGTTTACTTTATACAGCCAGCCCGAATTGCGGCCGTAATCAAATTCCGCCAGTGTTGTTTTGCCATTGCTCATTTCACTTACATAGCCGTTTTCCGCACCGGTCTGGGTAATGTCGCTGCCTTTAATCGCATCCACCAGCGCCCAGTACATGGTGGCATCATCTTTTAAGGTTACCGCTTTCTCTTTCAGCCAGTAGCCATCTAAGCCTTTAATGCTGACCGTTACGGTAACATTGCTGCTGCCGGACGGAGTCGATGGTTTTGATACCTCGCCGATACCGGTGGCACGACCAGGTGTTAAACTGTTTGCGCTGAAATCATACACATTGAACGATTTGCCGGTATTCATCACCTGAGACGCTGCAAGTAATGCGCGGAAACCCTGTTCTGTGGAGCTTCCCCACGGGTCACTCTGGTTATCCTGATAGCCGAAGCCAGAGTTATCAGAATAGGCATACGACAACAGATTGTCATACACACTGATGCCATTTTTAATAAACCGGTCATCGGTATCCGGGTTGATACCTGCTGCCGCCAGTGCAATCACGACCATAGCCGCTGTGTTAGAATCGGCACCGTAGCCGTAGGCATCAAAACTGCCATCGTCTTTCTGCTGTGTGGACAGATACGTAATCGCTTTATCAACTGCGGCTTTCACACTTTCATCACTATCGTAATAAAATGCAAGCCCTGTAATCATATTGGAAGTGGTCTGAATGGAATCGCCCCATTCTTCCCAGCGGCCATCCGGATACTGTGTATCCAGCACAGCCTGTACCAGTGCCTGTTCTTTATCGGATATAGCAGAACGGTTCTGCCGATATGCCGCCATGGTATACGGAGCTACCCAGGCTCCGGCATCATGTTTGCATTCTTTTAATTTAGCAACAGCACTCAGCTTTTTTTCACTGTTGGCAGGATACAGTTCCGCAGGGTTAATACCGATTGCCGACAGAATAATTACCGCTTTGCTAAGTGTAGTTTCTCCAGCTGTATCCGTAATAGATGCAATCGCTTTGTTAATATACGCCTGTTTTGCAGCATCCGTTGTCTTTGGACTATCTGGATTCAGCGCATGATATGCGGCCATATCCATAATCATCCACTCATTCGTGCTATCCACATTACTCTGTGCAATTTTCATCATCAGTGCCTGTGCAGTAGTCATATCTGCTTTAGTATGCATCAGCTGCACGGTATTCTGTACAGGCTGTGAATCATCCGCCCATGCGGCCGCTGGCACAATGCTAAAGAGTATAGCCAGAGTCAGCACAAAGGCAATGGCTTTTCTGTGTTTCATCATTGTCTGCATTGTTTACTTCCTCCTTCATTTGTGTTTATCTGAACCGTTTGCACGGGAAACCGCGCCGGATGTACCGTCCGGCAGCGAATGATTCTCCGACAGTATAGCAGACTGACACAAACGAAATGATTCGTCACATCAGCAAACAAAAAAGCGACAGCATAATATGCCACCGCTTCTGTACACATTCAGGCATAGAGAAAACAGGCAAGGTATGCAATACACCCGCCGATTTCTCCATTTGTAGGTCTTCTGACTTGTATGTCCCGGTATCGATTCTGTTTCATCGAACCATCGCGTATGCCTCGCCTTCTCAGGTTTCCCCAATGACCTGCTTTCGCAGAAAAGACATACCCTCCATACTCACAGCTACCATACCGTTTTACATTACGGTACAGTGTTCAGGACTTGCACCTGATTCCCTTGTTCAGCAGAACAAGAATGCGTGTC